>NZ_JBVHHE010000018.1:99289-187791 GCF_055561235.1 Kitasatospora sp. NPDC022856
GACCTCATTCGACGTGGAGCGCCAGGCCCGGGTTGAACGGACTCTCCCTACTGAAAGTAGGACGTGCTCCGGTAGCACCACTGACGCCTGACGAGGAATCAGCTCCCTCGTGACAGGAAGAAGACTAGCAGGTCAGGGGTCGTGCTCCGAACCGGCCCGGGCATCGGCCGAATCCGGGAAAACAGAAGAGGTCCGATGCCTGGAAAGGCACCGGACCTCGTCCGATGTGGAGCGCCAGGCCCGGGTTGAACGGACTCTCCCTACTGAAAGTAGGACGTGCTCCGGTAGCACCACTGACGCCTGACGAGAGATCATCTCCCTCGCGACAGGAAGTACAGTACCAGCTCGGAGACCCCGTCCCGAACCCGAGGAGAATCCCGGATGACCGGTCAGCGCCCCACCCCGCCCGAGGTCGTCGAGTACACCCCCGGCCACCTGATGGACGTCCACCGCCCGGTGGGTGCCGAAGGTCCGGCGGCCGTCGTCCTGCTCTGGCACGGGCGGGGCTCGGACGAGCGGGACGTGCTGCGGCCGCTGGCTCAGGAGGCGGCGGGGCTGGGGCTGCTGGTGCTCGTCCCCGACTGGCGCTCGGACCAGGAGGACGGCGGCCGTGCGCGGCTGCTGGCGTCGTTCGAGTACGCCCGCCGGGAGGCGGCCTCGTTCGGCGGCGATCCGGCCCGGTTCGTACTCGCCGGCTGGTCGCTGGGCGGGCGCGAGGCCGTCGCGCTGGCCACCCACCCGGGCACCCCCGAGGAGGTCCGCCCGACGGCGGCCGTCGGGATCGCCTCCGCCTACGGCCGCCCGGCCGTGACCACGGGCGAGGCCCCGCTGCCGCTCCTCGCCGAGCGGCCCTCCCCCGTCCCGGTCTGGCTGGTGCACGGCACCGCCGACGACCTGGTGCCCGCGGCGCTGAGCCGGGAGCTGCACGCCGCGCTGACCGAGCGGCGCTCGCCGGTACGGCTGCTGGAGCTGGACTCCGACCACGCCGGCGTGGTGCTGACCGAGTACGACCCGGCCGTGGAGCGCTGCCGCCCCGCCCGGGCGGACCACGCCGTGCGCGCCGGCCGCGCGACCGCCCGGGTCCTGGCCGAGGCGGCGGCCGTCGGCGCACCGGCCCGGGCGGCCGACCCGGCCCGCTGACCGAGGGAAGCGGGCCCCGGTCAGCTGCCGACGGTGAGGGGCAGCGCGCGGACGTGGTGGTGGCGTTCGAGGGCTTCGAGGTCACGCTGGAGCGGTGGCTTGGGCACCGCCAGGACGGGGCAGGCGGCGTGCCGCACGCAGTAGGCCGTCACGGACGGGCGCAGGGCGCGGGCGAGCGCCCCGCGGCCGCCGGCGCCGAGGACGAGCCGGTCCCCGGGGCGGTCGGCGGAGCGGACCAGGGCCCGGCCGGTCTCCCCGCGCACGGCCTGGCAGCGCAGCCGGACGCCCGCCGGGCCGCCGCCGAAGGCCTCGTCCAGGGCCTGCCGCAACCGGGCGACGGCCGCGTCGCGGCAGGCGCTGAGCAGCGGCGGGCAGGGGGACCGGCGGTAGCCGAACTCGCCGCCGGCCGGCGTCCAGCAGAGCACCGCGAGGACCTCGGCGTCGGTGCGGCGGGCCTCGGCGACCGCGTGGTGCAGGGCGGCCAGGCTGCCGAGTGACCCGCTGACCCCGACCACGAGACGGCCGCGCCCGTCCGGTCCGCCACCCGGCCCGACCGTCGACTCGCCCGTCAGCTCGTCCGTCGGCTCGTCCCCGTGGATTCCGGCGCCGTTGTCCGCCATGGCCCTGCCCGTCCTTCCGGCCTGTCCTGCCGCGCTGTCGCGTGTCTCGCTGACGGACTCAGCAAAGCCGGGCCGCAGCCGCAGCGGCCGTCCGTTGACGGAGCCCTGACGCGCGGCGGGCCGATCCGTACGCGGTCCTGACAGCGCTCCCCCCGACGGCAGCGGGGTGCACGGCCGGGTCAGGCGCCGGGGCCGTCCGCCTCCCAGAGGTCGGCGAACATCTTGTCCAGGTGCTCCTCGCCGATCGGCGGGACGGGGAGCGGGTGGGCGGCCCGGGTACGGAAGCCGTCGAGCAGGAGGGCGAGGTAGCGGCGCCAGAGGTCGGGGCGCAGCTCGGTGGTGGCGGGCAGGGCCCGGCAGAGCGGGCCGAGCATGAAGAGCAGGTCCATGGTGGCGACGTCGGGGCGCATGGTGCCCTGCTGCTGCGCCCGGGCGACCAGGGTGCCGACCGTCACCGCGTTCTGCCGGCTGATCGCGATCATCGCGGGGGTGGTGGGGATGGCCTGGGTGACCAGGTCGTTGATGCCCCGGTCGGCGGCGACCAGCTCGAAGATCCGCTCGAAGTAGCGCTCGATCGCGCTCCAGGCGTCCTCGGCGGCCAGTGCCTCCCGGGCCGCGCCGTCGAGCAGTGCGGCGGCGTCGGCGAAGACCTCGGCGATCAGTGCCTCGCGGGTCGGGAAGTGCCGGTACAGCGTCGCGTTGCCGACGCCGGCCTCCTTGGCGATCTGGTCCAGCGGGACGTCCAGGCCCTGCCGGGAGAACAGCTCGCGGGCGGCGGCCAGCAGCAGGTCGCGGTTGCGCTGGGCGTCGCGTCGCAGCCGGCCGGGGGTCGTCGCGCTGCTCGATGCCATGCGACGACCCTAGCAATCGCGTCCGCCCGGGCCCGGGCACCGGACCGGCCCCGGGGTGGGCGACACCCCGGGGCCGGTCCACGCGACCGCGGTCAGCGTGACGCGCGGGGCCGCAGCCAGACCGCCCAGGTCAGCGCCGAGCAGAACAGGTAGGCCGCGAGGAAGCCGAGGTACGCGGCGTCGCCGTTGTGGGTGCTGAGGAAGGACTGCCGGAAGGCCAGGTTGACCAACACCCCGCCGAACGCCCCCACCGCCCCGGCCAGTCCGATCAGCGCGGACGACCGGCGGCGCGAGTCGGCCTCGGCCCCCGCCGGATCGGCGCCGGCCGCGACCTCCGCCCGGGCCCGGTCCTGGTAGTGCGCCGGGATCATCTTGTAGGTCGAGCCGTTGCCGATGCCGCTCAGCACGAACAGCGCGACGAAGCCGGCGAGGAACAGCGGCAGCGAACCGGCCCGGGAGGCGGCCAGCACGACGGCCGTGCCGGCGCCCATCCCCACGAAGGTGGCCAGGGTGACCCGCGGACCGCCCCAGCGGTCGGCCAGCCGCCCGCCGACCGGCCGCAGCAGCGAGCCGAGCAGCGGCCCGAGGAAGGTCAGCGCGGCAGCCTTGACCGGCGTGTCGAAGCGGTCGTGGAACTGCACCTGCAGGACCTGCCCGAAGGCGAAGCCGAAGCCGATGAACGAGCCGAAGGTGCCGATGTACAGGGTGGAGACCGCCCAGCCGTACGGGTCGCGGGCGACCTCGCGCAGCGCCCGGCCCTCGCCCCGCGGCGGGACGGCGAGGTTGTCCATCCGCCACCAGGCCCCGGCCGCGGCCAGCACGATCAGCGGCAGGTAGAGCAGCGGCAGCAGCCGGGGGTGCGCCGCGCCGGCGGTGGCGAGCACCAGCAGGCCGAGCAGCTGCACCGCCGGGACGCCGAGGTTGCCGCCGCCGGCGTTGATGCCGAGCGCCCAGCCCTTGAGGCGGTGCGGGTAGAAGGCGTTGATGTTGGCCATCGAGGAGGCGAAGTTGCCGCCGCCGAACCCGGCGACGCAGGCCACCGCGAGCAGCGTGCCGTAGTGCACGCCCGGGGTCAGCACCAGCGCCGCCAGCGCGGTGGGGACGAGCAGCAGCAGTGCGCTGATCACCGTCCAGTTGCGGCCGCCGAACCGGGCCACCGCGAAGGTGTACGGCAGGCGCAGCGTCGCGCCGAGCGCGGTGGGCAGGGCGGTCAGGGTGAACTTGCCGGCCGTGTCGATGTGGTACTCGGGGCCGAGGAAGAGCACGAGCACCGACCAGAGGCTCCAGACCGAGAAGCCGATGTGTTCGGAGAGCACCGAGAAGACCAGGTTGCGCCGGGCGATCCGGGCTCCGGTCCGGTCCCAGAACGCGGTGTCCTCCGGGTCCCAGCCGGCGAGCACGGTCGGGGCGGGTCTGCTGCCGGGGCGTCCGGTCTCGACGACGGCGCTCATGCGGGGGCCTGCGCGGTGGCGCGGGCGGGCACGGCGGGGCGGGCCGCGGCGGGCGCCGGCTCCACCGCGCTGCGGACCGGCCAGAGCCTGAGGACGGCGGGGGTGCCGTCGGGGGCGGTCTCCTCGTCGAGGCAGCGGCCGTCGGTCAGGTCGAAGACCTGCTTGTACATCGGGGACGCCAGGGTGGGCCGCTCGCCGCGGCTGCCGAGCAGGCCGCGCGAGAGGACGTGCGCGCCGCTGAACGGGTCCCGGTTGTCGAGGGCGTGCAGGCCGCCGGAGCGGTCCCGGAAGACGGCCACCTGCTCGCCGTCGAGCAGCACCGCCACTCCGCGCCCGGGTTGCAGGTCGTCGAGGGTGCAGACGGTACGCCAGCGGGTGCCGTCGTGGATTTCCACGGTCACGGGGTGAGCACCTCCAGTCGGGGCCCGGCCACCAGGACCGGAGCGGGGGTGGTGAGGACGCGCCCGTCCTCACCGGGGCGGGCGGGGCGGATCTGGCCGCGTTCGGGGACGAAGGTGACGGCCGGGTCCGGGGTACCGGGGGCGTTGACGAAGGAGGAGAAGCGCCGGAGCCGGTCGGGGTCGGCCAGGGTGGCCGCCCATTCGTCCTGGTAGCAGTTGATGTGACGATCCATCAGTTCGTCCAGCTCGGCGGCGATGCCGAGCGAGTCGTCGATGACCACCGCGCGCAGGTGGTCCAGACCGCCCTCCAGGCGGTCCAGCCAGACCGAGGTGCGCTCCAGGCGGTCGGCGGTGCGGATGTAGAACATCAGGTAGCGGTCGATGGTGCGGATCAGCGTCTCGCGGTCCAGATCGGCTGCCAGCAGGTCGGCATGACGGGGCGTCATGCCGCCGTTGCCGCCGACGTAGAGGTTCCAGCCGGCCGAGGTGGCGATCACGCCGAAGTCCTTGCTCTGCGCCTCGGCGCACTCGCGGGCGCAGCCCGAGACCGCCGACTTGAGCTTGTGCGGAGAGCGCAGGCCCCGGTAGCGCAGTTCGAGCTCGATCGCGAGGGCGACGGAGTCCTGGACGCCGTAGCGGCACCAGGTCTCGCCGACACAGGACTTCACGGTGCGCAGCGCCTTGCCGTAGGCGTGGCCGGACTCGAAGCCGGCGTCCACCAACCTGGCCCAGATGCCCGGGAGTTGGTCCACGCTGGCACCGAAGAGGTCGATCCGCTGGCCGCCGGTGATCTTGGTGTAGAGGCCGTAGTCGCGGGCGATCTCACCGATCGTGATCAGGCCCTCGGGGGTGATCTCACCGCCGGGCACCCGCGGCACCACCGAGTAGGAGCCGTTGCGCTGCAGGTTGGCGAGGAAATGGTCGTTGGAGTCCTGCAGCGCGGCCTGCTCGCCGTCCAGGATGTGGCCGCCGCCGAGGCTGGCCAGGATCGAGGCGACGGTCGGCTTGCAGACCTCGCAGCCCTCGCCCTGCCCGTACCGGTCCAGCAGGTCGGAGAAGCCGGTGATGCCGGTGACCCGGACGATCTCGTACAGCTCCGCGCGGGTCTGCGCGAAGTGCTCGCACAGGCCGGTCTGCGGGGCGAACCCGGCGGCCGCCAGCTCCTCGCCGACCACGGTGCCCAGCTGCTTGACGCAGCTGCCGCAGCCGGTGCCGGCCCGGGTGCACTTCTTGACCGCGGCGACGCTGTCGCAGCCCTGCTCACGGACGGCGGCGCGGACCGCCCCCTGGGTGACGTTGTGGCAGGAGCAGAGCACCGCCTCGTCGGGCAGCGCGACCGGTCCGGCGGTGGAGAGCCCGGCGGGCAGCACCAGTTGCTCGGGCGGGACGGTCAGCGGCCGGCCGGCCACCGCGAGCGGGCGCAGGGTGCCGTAGGAGTCGGTGTCGCCGACCAGGACGCCGCCCAGCAGCGCGCCGTCGGCGCCGATCACCAGCTTGCGGTAGACGCCGAGCCGGCTGTCGCTGTAGAGCACGTCGACGGCGCCCTCGGCGGCGCCGTGCGGGTCGCCGAAGCTGGCCACGTCCACGCCGAGCAGCTTGAGCTTGGTGGAGGTGTCCGCGCCCACGAAGCCGTCGCCGGGGCGGTCGGCCAGTTCGCGGGCGGCGGTCTCGGCCATCTGGTACCCGGGGGCGACCAGGCCGTAGACCCGGCCGTCGGCAGCCTGGGCGCACTCGCCGATGGCCAGCACGGCCGGGTCGGCGGTGCGGCAGCGCTCGTCGACCACGATGCCGCCGCGGGTGCCGACCGGCAGGCCGCAGTCGCGGGCCAGCTGGTCGCGCGGGCGGATGCCGGCGGAGAACACCACCAGGTCGGCCGCGAGTTCGCGGCCGTCGGAGAGGCTCAGCGCCCGCACCCGGCCCTCCGGCCCGGTCGCCACGGCGTCGGCGGCGGCACTGGTGTGCACGGTCACGCCGAGGTCCTCGATCTTGCGGCGGAGCAGGGCCCCGCCACCGTCGTCCACCTGGACGGCCATCAGTCGGGGCGCGAACTCGACCACGTGGGTGGACAGGCCCGTCGCCCGCAGCGCGCCGGCGGCCTCCAGGCCGAGCAGGCCGCCGCCGACCACCACGCCGATCGTCGCCCGCTCGGCGTCGGCCCGGATCGCGTCCAGGCCCTCGATGGTCCGGTAGACGTGGCAGCCGGCCGCGTCCCGGCCGGGGACGGGCGGCACGAAGGGCGCGGATCCGGTGGCCAGCACCAGGGCGTCGTAGCGCACCTGCCGGCCGGCCCGGGTGGTGACCGTACGGGCGGCGCGGTCGATGGCGGTGACCGGGTCGCCGAGGCGCAGGTCGATGCCGTGCTCGGCGAGGAAACCGGGCGGGCAGAGCGCGAGGTCCTCGGGTGTCCGGCCGTCGAACAGCGAGCTGAGGTGGACGCGGTCGTAGGCCGGGCGCGGCTCCTCGGCGAGGACGGTGACCCGCCAGCGATCGGCGCCGGGCTGCTCGGTCCAGGCCTCCAGGAAGCGCTGGCCAACCATGCCGTGGCCGACCAGGACGAGCTCCCGTGGTCGGTCGGGCGAGTGCGACGTCATCGCGGTACTCCTCGGGTCGTACGGGGGGGGGTGCGGGGTGGCGGGGTCTGTGGGGTGCTGCTCGGGCGAGCGGATACGGCGGGTGGGCCGGGTGTCCGGCGAGTGGGGCGGGTGTCCGGCAGGTGGGGCGGGTGTCCGGCGAGCGGTCCGTCGGGTGCCGTCCTCATGCCGAAGAATCTGACCGGTGGTCGTTTCGCGGTCGGGTCCCCCGTGTTGCGCGCGCGGTACGCCTCGCTCACGGCCTCCGGGGGGCGGGGTGCGCGGCAGGACATCAGCCGTAACCGGGGGGCCGGCTTCGCTTACGCCCGGGTGACCGGCGGGCAACCCCGCCGTAACGCGGAGAAAGCACCCTTGCGCCCATGGCAACCTCCCCCACCCCCACCGGCCCGCGTCCCGGCGCACCCCCCGGCCCACTGACCGGCTTCACGATCGGGGTGACCGCGGCCCGCCGCCGCGACGAACTGGTCGCCCTGCTCAGCCGGCGCGGCGCCCAGGTGGTCGAGGCCCCCGTGCTGCGGATCACCCCGCTGGCCGACGACCTCGCCCTGCGCCGGGCCACCGAACTCTGCCTGGCCGCCCCGCTGGACTACGTGGTGGCCACCACCGGCGTCGGCTGGCGCGGCTGGATGAGCGCCGCCGAGGGGTGGGGCCGGGGCGCCGCCCTGGCCGACGCCTGCCGCAACGCCGTGGTGCTCAGCCGTGGCCCCAAGGCGACCGGCGCCGTCCGGGCGAGCGGCCTCGACGAGGCCTTCTCCCCCCGCTCCGAGGCCACCGACGAGCTGCTCACCTGGCTGCTCGCCCGCCCGCTGGCCGGCCGTCGGGTCGCCATCCAGGAGCACGGCGTCCGGCTGGACGCCTTCGCGGCGGCGCTGCGCGAGCGCGGTGCCGAGGTGATCTCCGTCCCGGTCTACCGCTGGGAGGCCCCGGACGACCCGACGCCGGTGCGGCGGCTGGTCGAGCAGACCGTCCGGCGGCAGGTCCACGCGCTCACCTTCACCAGTGCCCCGGCCGTCAGCGCCTTCGTGGAGACGGCCACCTCCGAAGGACTGCGGGAGCCGCTGCTGGACGCCCTGCGCGGCGACGTCCTGCCGGTCTGCGTCGGCGCGCTCTGCGCCCGGCCGTTCGCCGACCTCGGCCTGCCCGTGCTGTTCCCCGAGCGCGGCCGGCTGGGCTCCCTGGTCCGCTACCTCGGCGAGACACTGCCCGGCCGGAACCGGCGCGAACTCGCCCTCGCCGGAAGGCTGCTGACCCTCCAGGGCAACGCCGTACTGGTCGACGGCGAGAGCCACTGGCTGAGCCCGCGCGGGGCGGCCGTGCTGCGGGCGCTCGCCGAACAGCCGGGCCGGGTGCTCAGCCGGGCCGAACTGCTGCGCACCGTCTGGGTGGACGCGGCGGCGGACGAGCACGCGGTCGAGGCGGCGATCGGCCGGCTGCGGGCCGCGCTCGGGCCGCACGGCGGGCTGATCCGGACGGTCCCGAAGCGCGGCTACCGGCTGGCGGCGGCCTGATGCGCCGGACAGCCGCGAGGCGGAACGGGCCGGAGCGGACGACCGACGCGGCCCCGCGGAACCTGACGGACCGGCTGCCCGGGGACGGTCCCCGGGCCCGGCCGGTGATGAGCCCGGTGCGGAAGCCGGCGGCCCGGCCGGCACCGCGCGGCGGCCGTCCGGTGCTGCTGGCCGTCGCCCACGGCAGCCGCGATCCGGCCGGAACGGCCGCCACCAGGGCGCTGCTCGCCCGGGTCCGCGCGCTGCGCCCCGAACTCGACGTCCGCTGCTGCTTCCTGGACCTCGCCGTGCCCTCCCTGCCCACCGCGCTGGGCGAGCTGTCCGCCGGCGAGGCCGCCGTCCTGGTGCCGCTGCTCCTCGGTACCGGCTACCACCTGCGGGTGGACATCCCCCGCGCGCTGGCCGACGCCGGTCTGCCGCACGTCCGACTCGCCCCCGCGCTGGGCCCGAGCCCGCTGCTGGCCGCCGCCCTGGCGGACCGGCTCGCCGAGAGCGGCCGCCCGGCCGGCGCCGGACCGGTGGTGCTCGCGGCGGCCGGCTCCTCCGACCCGGCCGCCGCCGCGGACACCGCCCGGACGGCGCGGCTGCTCGCCCGCCGGCTCGGCGAGGGCCGGCCGGTCGTCCCCGCCTACCTCTCGGCGGCCCGGCCGACTCCGCAGGAGGCGGTCGAGGCCCTGCACGCGGCCGGCCACCGCGACGTGGCCGTCGCCACCTACCTGCTCGGCCCGGGGTTCTTCGCCGACCGGGCGGCCGGCACCGCCGCCCGGTGGGCCAGCGCCCCGCTCGGCACGCACGACGCGCTCGCCCGCCTGGTCGCCGACCGCTACGACCGGGCCTGCCGCCCGGCCCTCCCCGGCCGCGCCGACCACGACAACCGCACCGCCGTGCCCCGGCGGGAGGAGGCCGCCGTGCTCCGCTGAGCCGGCGCACGGCGGTCGACGCGGTCGGCGCGCGCAACCCCGGCCCCCGAAGCTGTCGACCCGGTCACACCCGCCCGTCGGTCCGGGACGGCTGGTCGGCCGCTGCGTAGGGTGGATCTTGTCGATGCGGACGGCTCGGACGGCGGGGTGGGTTGTGGGGACCGGAAGGTCACTGACGGCACGTCAACTCATCGGCCTGCTGGTGGACCAGGGCTCGTTCCGGAGCTGGGACGAGCCGGTCGGGGCGCAGTCGGCCGACGCCGACTACCTGGCCGCACTGGCCCGGGCGCGCGAACGCACCGGGGTGGACGAAGCGGTGATCACCGGGGTCGGGCTGATCGCCGGCCGGCCGGTGGCGCTGGTCGCCTCCGAGTTCGGCTTCCTCGGCGGCTCGATCGGGGTGGCCACCGCGGAACGGATCACCCGGGCCGTGGAACGGGCGACGGCCGAGCGGCTCCCGCTGGTCGCCCTGCCGGTCTCGGGCGGGACGCGGATGCAGGAGGGGTCGGCGGCCTTCCTCTGCATGCTGCGCATCACCGCCGCCGTCCAGGCCCACCGCGCGGCCGGCCTGCCGTACCTCAGCTACCTGCGCAACCCCACCATGGGCGGGGTCTTCGCCTCCTGGGGGACGCTGGGACAGCTGGTGTTCGCCGAGCCGCGGGCCCGGCTCGGGTTCCTCGGGCCCCGGGTGTACCAGGAGTTGCGGGGCGTGGAGCTGCCCGCGGACGTGCAGCTCGCGGAGACCCTGGCCGGGCGCGGCCTGGTGGACGCCGTGGTGGCGCCGGAGGACCTGCGGGAGGTGCTCCGACGGTCGCTGGCCGTCCTGGCCCCGGCCGCGAGCGTGCCGGATTCCGTGACCGCACCGGAGGCCGTGACCGTACCGGACACCGCACCCGCGCCCGACATCGCGACCGCCCGAGAGCCGGACGCCTGGGACTCCGTGCGGCGCACCCGCCGCCCCGACCGGCCGGGGGCGCGCGAGCTGCTGCGCCGGACGGCCGACGAGCTGGTCCTGCTGGACGCGCCAGGCGGCCGCGGCGGCGCCCTGGTCCGGGCCCTCGCCGTCCTGCACGGCCGGCCCGCCCTGATCGTCGGGCAGCAACGGCAGGGTCCGGACCATGAACGCCCTTTCACCGCCGCCGACCTGCGGGCCGTACGGCGCAGCGCCCGGCTCGCCGAGCAGCTCGGCCTGCCGCTGGTCACCGTCGTCGACACGGCCGGCGCCGAGCTGTCCGCGGCGGCCGAACTGGACGGCATCGCCGTCGAGATCGCGCACTGCCTGACCACCCTGCTCGCCCTGCGCACGCCGGTGCTGGCGGTGCTGCTCGGCCAGGGCTCGGGCGGCGGCGCGCTCGCCCTGCTGCCCGCCGACCGGGTGCTCGCCGCCGGCCACGCCTGGCTCGCGCCGCTGCCGCCCGAAGGCGCCTCCGCGATCGTCCACCGGGACGGCGCGCACGCCGCCGACCTCGCCCGCTCGCAGGGCATCGGCGCGGCCGACCTGGCGGCGGTCGGCCTGGTCGACGCCGTGGTGCCCGAACGGCCGGACGCCGCCGACGAGCCGGCCGCGTTCTGCGACCGGCTCGGCCGGGCGGTCGGCGCGGCGCTCACCGCACTGGCCGGGGTACCGGAGGCCGAGCGGCTCACCGCCCGCGCCCGGCGCCACCGCCGGCTCGGGGACCTGCTCGTCGCCCCGGCCCGCGGCGGCTCCGTCTAGGACTCACTGACCACGCGCGCCGCACCGGCGCGCGGGGAGAACGGTCGGACAAGCCGTGGCTCCCCCGGGAGGCGGGTCCGGTCTCACCTCAGGAAGTCGACGTGGTCACCGCCCTTCATCGGCACGCCGTCGCGAGTACCGCACCGGCCCGGCGGCCCGCTCCTGCTGCGAGGCCGCCCCGGCCTCGGCCAGCCGGGCCAGCGCGGCGGCCTCCGGGCTGTTCTCCGCCGCGCTGAACACGTGTACGACCAGGCCCGTCTCGCCCGGTGCGGCGGGCACGTGCAGCGTCTCGTAGTCCAGGGTAAGCAGCCCCGCCACCGGGTGCCGCAGCCGTTTGCGGCCCGCGCCGCACACCACGATCTCGCCGGTGACCCAGATCCGCCGGAAGTCCGCGCTGCGCGCCGACAGTTCGGTGATCAGCGCGGCCAGCTCCGTGTCGTCCGGGTAGCTCCCGGCGGAGACCCGCAGCTGGCCGACGGCCTCGCGGGCCCGGTCCTCCCACTCGGGGTGGACGTCCCGGGAGGCGGGGTCGCAGAACAGGTACCTGGCGTTGTTGCCGTCCCGGCCGCCGGGTGTGCCGAGTCCGCCCATCAGTTCGGCGCCCAGCGCGTTCCAGGCCACCACGTCGAGGTGGGGGGTCGTCGCGAAGGCGGGGAAGTGGACGACGGCGTCCAGGAGCCGCCGCAGCTGCGGGCTGACCCGCGCCGCGGGCGCGGTGCCGCGCCGGGCTCCGGCCAGGGTGGCGAGGTGCCGGCGCTCGGCGGCGTCGAGGCCGAGCGCCCGCGCGAGCGCGTCGAGCACCTCGGTGGACGGCTGGGTGGCCCGGCCCTGTTCGAGGCGGACGTAGTAGTCGACGCTGATCCCGGCGAGCTGGGCCAGTTCCTCGCGGCGCAGCCCGCGGACCCGCCGGTGACGGCCGCCGGCGATGCCGACGTCCTCCGGAGCGACGCGGCCGCGCCGGGCCCGCAGGAAACCGCCGAGCGCCCGCCGGGTGTCGCCGACCCCGTCGACCGTCCCGACCGTCTCGACCCGGCCGCCGCCCCCGCCCGTGCCGTCCGTCGTCGTGTCCTTGTGCCTCATCCCGCCCCCCGTTTCCTGGCGTCCAGTATGGGTGGCCCTCCCGGTACCAGGATCACCGGTCCTCCGGTTGACCAGGGTTCTGGCTGCCCGGTCGCGCCCGGGAGAGCGTGTACGACATGACCGCAGCCACGCCGCAGCAGCAGAAGATCCTCGTCGTCAGCGCCCACCCGGACCCCCGCTCGCTCACCACCGCCCTCACCGCGTTCGCGGTCGACCGCCTGCGCGGCGCGGGGCACGAGGTCCGGCAGTCCGACCTCTACGCGATGAAGTGGAAGGCCGGGCTGGACGCCGACGACTTCCCCGCACACGCGCCGGACGAGCGGCTGCACGTGATGGCCGCCTCGGAGCGGGCCACGCTGGCCGGGCGGCTGTCGCCGGACATCGCCGCGGAGCAGGAGAAGGTGCGCTGGTCGGACGCGGTGATCCTGCAGTTCCCGCTCTGGTGGTTCTCGACCCCCGCGCTCATGAAGGGCTGGATCGAGCGGGTGTTCACCGCCGGGTTCGGCTACGGCCCGGCCCTGCCTCCCCCCTACACCCAGGACTCCGCCCTGGCGGGCCGGCGCGCGCTGATGTCCGTGACGGCGGGCGCGCGGGAGACGTCGCTCCTCGACCGGGGCATCCACGGCCGGCTGGCGGACGTGCTCCACCCGGTCCAGCACGGCCTCTTCTGGTTCACCGGTATGGCACCGCTGGAGCCGTTCGCGGTGTACGACGCGAACGAGCTGTCCGAGGCGCGCTTCGAGGCGGCGAAGGAGGCGTACGGCCGGCGGCTCGACCGGCTCTTCACCGACGAGCCGGTCCCGTTCCGGTCGCTCGTCGGGGGTGACTACGGCCGCGACATGCGGCTGATGCCGGGTGTGGAGGCGCCGGGGACGGGCGGGTTGGACCTGCACGTCCGCCCGCGCGGCTGAGGAGCCCGGGCGGCGGGACCCGGTCCGGGCCGTCGGGGCGCCCACCGAGGGCGCACCGGTGTGGCGCCGCTCTCAGATCGTCTGTACCCGTAGTGGTTCCCCCGGGCCGGTCCGTGACGGGCCCCGGTGGCCCGCCGGTGAGTGCGCTCACACACGAAAGGCCGCCACGACGGGCGGTAGTCGTTCTCGGGACAGCCACTCGGTCGGCCGCCGATCGCGGATCCGCCCAGGCCGGCGGGCACGCCGCAGGCGGCTCCGGAGGACCCTTCGAATCCACGGCACGACCCCGGCTACGACGCCCGGTCGTAGCGAGGGGGTCTTGGCGACGGCCAATCCCGTCTGGCAACAATGGCTCAGTCGTCAGCCGCTCCGGCACCTGTCCCGCCGGAGCACGGCTCACTGCCGAGTCACGCCCCGCGACCGTATCGGCCCCTGTCCGGCCAACGGTCGAGGCGGGGCGTGACACCGGCCCAACCCGATTGAGGTCTTCTCCTTCATGCCCGCTTTCAAGCTCCGTATGCGTACTTCCGCCGCTCTTCTCGCCGGCGCCGCCGGTCTGACCGCCCTGGGCGCCGGCCTGGTGCCCGCCACCGCCTCGGCCGCGACCGTGTCCCCCCAGGCCCTCGCCGCCCAGATCGTGCCGGCCGGCCAGCTCGCGTCGTTCAGCCAGATCATCAGCCACGAGTCCAGCTGGAACGTGACCGCGACCAACCCCAGCTCGGGCGCGTACGGCCTGGCCCAGGCGCTGCCGGGCTCGAAGATGGCCTCCGCCGGTGCGGACTGGAAGACCAACCCGAAGACCCAGATCAAGTGGGCGCTGGACTACATGAACTCCCGCTACGGCAGCCCGAACGCCGCCTGGTCGTTCTGGCAGACCCACCACTGGTACTAAGCCGAACTCTTCCGAGCCACCGGGCCGGCCGGCCGATCGATCGCCGGTGCTCCGCCGGAGCTCCGGCTGCCGCAGCCAGACCACTGTCCCCCCTCACCCCGGGGATCGGACAGGGATCACCGGGGTGACCGAGAGGGCCCGTGCACGCGCGATCCGCGTGCGCGGGCCCTCTCGCCCGTCTCCGGGCCCGGGCCGGCGCGCTCCCCCGGACCCGACCGGGCCGGGCGAACCTGAGCGGGCCGGGCGGACCGGTACCGGGCGGCGAAGGGTGTCAGTCGCCGTCCACGCCCACCAGGCCGAGCAGTTCGCGCATCCGGCGGTACTTGGCGGCCAGCCGTTCGGCCGTCGGCGCGTCCAGGGTGGCCAGCCGGGCCGGACTCGAGTTGTGGGCCAGGTCGGCCCGCTTGACCAGGAGCGCGCCGGGGGTCGCCAGGATGCGGGCCGTGTACTCCTCCACCGGCTCGCCGGGGCGCTTGGTGAGGGCGTCCACGATCGCCTTGGTGTCCTCGGACAGGGTCGCGGAGGCCAGCCACTCGCGGGTCAGCACCTCGTCCTCGATCGCGTCGTGCAGCCAGCCCGCCGCGATCTGCTCCTCGCTGCCGCCGCGTTCCGCCACACCGTGCGCCACCGCGGCGAGGTGCTCGCTGTAGGGGTGACCGTTCTTGTCGACCTGCCCGTCATGGGCACGCCGCGCGATCGTCTCGACCTCGACCAGGCTCAGGTTCTCCACCGGGCCATGGTAGGCCGCGAGCCCCCGCGGGGTGCCCGGCCGACTCGGCCGGGAGGGCGTCTGGTTGACTGCGGCGGTGCCGGGAGACCCCCGCGACCCGCCCACCGGACACGGCCGGACACCCCGGACCAACCCCGGACCACCCCGAGGAGCCATGCCCAGTCTGCACCCGTTGCTCTCCGGCTTCGCCCCGATCTGGGCCCTCATCGGGATCGGCTACCTGGTCGGCCGCAGCGGACTGCTCGGGCCGCACGCCGACGCGGTGCTGAGCCGGTTCAGCTTCCATCTGGCCATGCCCGCGGCCCTGTTCCTGGTGATCGCCCGGACGCCGCTGAACCGGTTCGCCAACCCGTCGATGCTGGCCTTCGCCGCCGGGACGGCGCTCGCCGCCGGTCTCGGCCTGCTGGCCGCCCACCGGTTCTTCGGCCGGGGGCTCGCCTCGGGCACGATCGGCGGGATGGCCTCCGGCTACGTCAACTCCGCCAACCTCGGCATTCCGGTGGCCCTCCAGGTGCTCGGCGACGCCTCCTTCGTCGGACCGGTGGTGCTGTTCCAGACCCTGCTGGTCACCCCGATCGTGCTGACCGTGCTGGACACCGGCCGCGCCGGCCGCCGGGCCGCGCTCACCCTGCCGGTGCGCAACCCCATCCTGCTGGCGGTCGCGCTCGGCGCCGCGGTCTCGGCGACCGGCTGGCACCCGCCCGCCGAGCTGGCCCGCTCCTGCGAACTGCTCGGCGGCGCGGGCGTACCGGCCGCGCTGGTGGCCCTCGGCATGTCGCTGCACGGCCGCCCGGCGACCGCCGCGGACACCGGTACCGGCGCCGGCACCGTTCCTGGTGCCGGTGCTGACATCGGTGCGGGCCCCGGCAGCGGCGCGGGCCCCGGCAACCGCCGGTACGCGGAGGTCGGGGTGACGGTGGTGCTCAAGACGCTGATCCAGCCACTGGCGGCGTTCGCAGTCGGGGCCGGCCTGCTCCACCTGCCGCCCCACCAACTGCTCACCGTGGTGCTGTTCTCCGCCCTGCCGACCGCGCAGAACGTGTTCGTCTACGCCGCCCAGTACGGGCACAGCACCGCGCTCGCGCGGCGCTCGATCCTCTGCTCCACCGTGGTCTCGATGGCGACGCTGTCACTCGTCAGCTGGACGCTCGGACCCGGCTGAGCCGTACGGGCCGGCGGCACGTCGGACCGGCGCGCGACGGCGGGTCGGCCCGGCCGACGAAGCGGGCGATGAAGTGGGCATGGAAGTGGGCGACGTGGGTGAAGCGTGGGGAATTCGTGGAGCCCGACGGGGGCGGGATCCGGTGCCCGCCGGTACGCCGCCGGTGGGGAGCCGTCAAGAACCCGCCCGACCTGTACAAGACGCGTGCGACCGGGCGGAAAGCATCGCCTCCCGGGCGGCGCGGTGGAATGCTGGCGAGCATGACTGAAGCCAACCGTCCACCCATGGTCAAGCGTCAGTGCCCCGCCGTCGTCACGCTCCCGCAGTCCGATGTGGATCACTTCAACAGCCTGCCGCACGCCGCCTTCATGATGGAGCAACACCTCCGCTGCGAGCTCGTCGCCGGGCACGAGAGCACCCACTGCGCCCTCGTCCAGGGCGTCGGCAACGACCTGCACTGGGCCTCCTGGCCCGTGTACACGGTCGAGTTGGCGCCGCGCTGCCCGGCCGAGGCCGGGCTGAAGGGGCCGGAGCACGTCAGGGAACCCGACTTCTGCCTGCTCCGCGAGGGCCACCCCGGGGACCACTTCGGCGAGACCTGGTTCTGATCCCCCGGCGCCCCCGGGGGGTGCCCCGCGTCACCGGCCCCGGACGACGATCGCCTCGCGTCCGCGGTCCGGTCACTCCTCCCGGGCCGCGGCCACCACCTCGGTCATGGCCAGCAGGAACCGCCGGGCCGTCGCCAGCTCCGCGGGGTCGAACCGGCCCATGGCGGCCACCAGATCGGCGATCAGCCCGCCGAAGAAGCCCTGCCCGAGCTCCACCGCCCGCTCCTCGACCACCAGCCGGACGCGTCGGCGGTCCCCGGGGTCGCGCTCGCGGCGGATCAGGCCGAGCCGCTCCAGCCGGTCGACCAGGCCGGTGGTGCCCGCCGAGTTCAGCCGCAGGGCCTCGCCGAGCCGGCCCGGCGTCACCACCGTCCCGGCCCGGGCGGCGTCCAGCAGGTGGATCAACGCGCGCAGGTCGGTCGGGTGCAGGCCGTGGCGGACGGCGAACTCCGCTCCGAACAGGTCCAGTTCGACGGTCAGGCCGCGCAGCAGATGGACCAGCCGCATCGGCTCCTCGGGTTCGTCCACCTCGTTCTCCTTCCGCTCCAGGTGCGGTGGCACTATTCTCTCGCTCAGCGAGATTATTGTTCAGCGAGTAATTTTGCCACCCGCCGGAGGACAGCAGAATGTCAGCACACGCCTCACGCTCCTCACGAGCCTCACGAACCCCGCAGGGCACCCGGACCACCGGCGTGGGCGGCGCCGACGATCCGCTCGATGCGTTCCTCGCCGCCTACGACGCCGTGCTGGCCCGCTGGCCCGTCCCCGTCGAGCCGCTCACCGTCCGGACGCCGCACGGCACCACCCGCGTCAACGCCTGCGGCCCCCGCGACGGGCGGCCGCTGGTCCTGCTCCACGGCGGCGGCGCGACCTCCACCGGCTGGCTCGCCGTGGTGGAGGCGCTCACCTGCGCCGGGCACCGCGTCCTCGCCGTCGACCTGATCGGCGACCCGGGGCGCAGCGTCCACGACGGCGCCCCGCTCGGCGGTGTGCCCGGCCTGCTGGGCTGGCTGGACGCCGTGCTCGACCGGCTCGACGTGCCCGAGGCCGACTTCTGCGGTCACTCGTACGGCGGGTGGATCGCCCTGGAGTACGCCCTGCACGCCCCCGCCCGGGTCGGCCGGCTCGCCCTGCTGGATCCGACCCAGTGCTTCGCCGGCTTCCGCGCCGGCTACCTGCTGCGCGCGCTGCCGCTCTTCCTGCCGCCCCGCTCGGCCGGCCGGGCCCGCGCCTACCTGGACTGGGAGAGCGGCGGCAGCGGCCTGGACGCCGGCTGGCGCGAACTCTACGCCCTCGGCCACGCCGGGTTCCCGGCCTCCCGGGTGGTCACCGGACCTCGCCCGACGCGTGAACGACTGGCCGCCCTCGGGGCGCCGGCCCTGGTCCTGCTCGCCGAACGCAGCCGTACCCACGACGCGCGCCGCGTGGCCGCGTCGGCCCGCCAGGCCCTGCCCGGCGCCACGGTCGCCGTGCTGCCCGAGGTCTCCCACCACACCCTGCTCACGGCCCGGCCCACCGAACTCACCGACCGGCTCACGTCATTCCTGTCCGGCGGCGTGTGACCGGCTTCGAACCGGAGGGCGGCGGGGCCCAGTAGCTCACGGACCGTCCGAGCGGAACGGCCCGCGGCGCCGGCCCCACCGCCATCCACCCCGTGGGTCCCGGGCGGCGCGCACCGGCCGGCCCGGGTGCGCGGGTCAGGTCGACCGGCCGGACGGCGGGTCAGCGGACGGTTCAGTAGATCAGGTAGCCCGGCCGGTGGCCCTCGTCCTCGATCTCGCCGGTCGCCTGGGCCCGTAGCTTGCGGGACAGCGCCTCCAGGGCGCGGGAGGCGGCGACCTCCTCACCGATCCGGGCGAGCGGGCGGTCCTCCGCGCTCTTGAGCGACTCTCCGTGGGCGCTGAGGCCCGGTGCCCTGGCACCGGTCAGCCTCGCGTCGCATCCCGTGTGCACGCCGTCTTCCTCGAAGCTCAGCTCCACATCCCACTGGTTGTGCATGCCACACCTCCTGGCGCCTGCCCCCGTCGCGCCCACTCGGGCCGGCACGGTTGCGGACCCGTGGCGGCTGCTCACACCAGCGTGCGCCCCCGGCGCCCGGGGCGGCAAGCGCGGCCCCGGACGCCGGGGCCGGCAGCGGAAGCAGCCGTCCGGCCCAGGCCGGCCCGCGTCCCGGCGGTCGGGTCAACGCCCCGGCGGTACGCTGGCGGAAACGTGCCGCGACCGCCGTCGAACCACGGATCGCCGGTCCGGCGCGGGCAGCGACGTTCGGGTGGTCCCTTCGTGGTGGTCTTCCTCCTCGCACTGAGCGCCGCCTGCTGCCTGGGGCTCGGATTCGTCCTCCAGCAGCACGCGGCACAGCGTGCCCCGCGTGCCGACCTGCTGCGCTGGCGGCTGCTGCTGGACCTGCTGCGGATGCCCGAATGGCTGCTCGGCACCGGGTTCATGGTCAGCGGTCTGATCCTCTCCGCACTCGCCCTCAACCAGGGCGAGGTCTCGCTGGTCGAGCCGCTGCTCGCCACCAATCTCCTGTTCGCGATGGCGCTGTCCCGGGTGCTGACCCGGCAGAGCCTCGGCCGGTCCGGCTGGGCCGGCGTGCTGCTGCTCGCACTCGGTGTGACGGCGTTCATCGTGGCCGGCCGCCCCACCGGGGGCGGCGAACCGGCCGGGGAGCTGCGTCACTGGGTGGTGGTCGGCACCGTGGTCGGCCTGACGCTGCTGCTGGTCTCCACGGCCCGCCGGATGCCGCTGTTCGAGGAGGCCACCCTGCTCGCCCTCGCCGCCGGCCTGCTCTACGGCCTCCAGGACGCGCTCACCCGTACGACGACCCTGCGGCTGGACCACGACGGGCTGGACGCGGTGCTGCGCAGCTGGCAGCCGTACGCGGTGGTGGCGGCGGGGGTGGTCGGACTGCTGCTGGTGCAGAGCGCGTTCGAGGCCGCCCCGCTGCGGATGTCGCTGCCCGCGCTGACGGCGGCCCAGCCGATCACCGGGATCGCCTGCGCGGTGGGCTTCCTCGGCGACCGCCTACGGGTCACCCCCGGTGCCCTGGCCTGGCAGGCCGCGGGACTGGTGGCGGTCGTCATCGGGGTGATCGTGATCGGGCGCCACCCGGCCATGCCCGGCAGCGGCCGCCGGGCGGTCCCGCGCGCCGCCGAAGCCGCCGACCGCCCGGACGGCGGCGGCTCGCCGGACGGCCCGGACGGCGCGGACTCCCCGACCGGCCCGGACGGCCCGGGCCCCACCGACCCCACCGACCCCACCGGCTCCCGGTAGCCGGCCCGGCCAAGGAACGGCGGCGACCCATGTGCTGGAGCGCGCAGGCGGACCTCGTCGCCGGTTGGGTGGTGTCGGGCATCGGCGTCCTCTGCCTGGTCCGGACCCACCGCGCCGGACGCCCCGAGCGGCTGCCCCTCGCGGCCCTCCCGCTCGTCCTCGGCGTGCACCAGCTGATCGAGGCCGCGGTCTGGCACGGCGCCGAGGGCGGCCTCCCCGCCGGTCCGGCCGGGTGGGCCCGGACCGCGTGGGCCGTGATCGCGTTACCGCTGCTGCCCGTCCTGGTCCCGGTGGGGGTGTGGACCGCCACCCGCGACCGGGCCCGCCGGCGCCCGCTGCTGGGCTTCGTCCTGCTCGGCCTGCTGGTCGCGGTCCCGCTCGCGCTCGCCGTCGCGACCCGCCCGGTGACGGCCACCGCGCACGGCCACACCCTCGGCTACGCCGTCGGCATCCCGCACGCGGCGCTCCTGCTGACCGGCTACCTGGTGGCGACCGTCGGCCCGCTGCTCCTCAGCGGCGACCGCCTGCTGCGCCGGCTCGGCCTGCTCACCGGGGCGGGCGCCGTCCTCTGCGCGCTGCTCTGGCGGCTGGCCTTCGTCTCCACCTGGTGCGCCCTGGCGGCCCTGGCCAGCCTGCTACTCCTGCACTGGACGGCCCGCCCGCCCCGGGACGCGGCCCCGGCCGGCGACCCGGCGGCGCTCTGACACCACCCGTCGGCCGTGGCCCCGGGCCCGCCCGCCCCGGGGCTCACAGCAGCGCCTCCGGCGGCATCCGGTGGACGCCCGGGAGCCGGGTGTCGAGCTCGCCGGGCTCGAAGCGGCACATCCCGACCGCGTGCCAGAACTCGCCCACGACGTCGCCCTCGTACTTGTACGCGCCGGACGGCAGCAGCGCCGCCCAGCCGTCCGGTGCCCCGAGCAGGGTCGCCCGGGCCGTGGGCGCGCCGTCGGCGGGGACGTCCCAGAGCCGCACCGTGCCGTCCTCACCGCCGCTGGCCAGCAGCGATCCGTCCGGGCTGAAGGTCACCGCCAGGATCCGGCCGGTGTGCCCGCGCAGCCGTCCGAGGTCCTGCCCGGTGCGGGGGTCCCAGAGCCGGACCACCCGGTCGTCCCCCGCCGTGGCGAGCAGCGACCGCCGGGGGTGCACCGACGCCGTCCAGAGCCGGCCGGCGTGGCCGGTCAGCCGGTGCCTGATCCCGCCGTCCGCCCAGACCACGGCGTCGCCGTCCCACGAGGCGCTGGCCAGCCAGGAGCCGTCGGCGCCGAACGCGACGCCGTACACCCGGTCACCGTGCCCGTCGTGCCGGGCCTCGATCCGGCCGGCCTCGATGTCCCAGATCCGGACGCTGCTGTCGTCGCAGCCGGTGGCCAGCCGGCGCCCGTCCGCGCTGAACGCGATCGAGCGGACCCGGCCCCGGTGCTCGCGCAGCGTGGCGACGTGGGCGCCGGTGCTGCGGTACCAGATGCGGACGGTGTCGTCGTCGTTGGCGGTGGCCACGAAGACTCCGTCGGCGCTGAACGCCTCCGCCCAGACGTGCTCCGTCTCGACGTCCATCTCCCGCAGGTACTCACCGGTCAGCGCGTTCCACAGGTAGAGGTCGCCGTCGTTGCTGGCGGTGGCCAGCACCGGCCCCTGCGGGCTGAACTGCGCCGAGACCAGCCGGCTGCTGCGCCCCGAGAGCTCCCTGACCCGGCGGCCCGTGGCGGGCTCCCAGAGCCGGACCACGCCGTCGTTGCCACCGGCCGCCAGCACGCCGGCGTCCCCGCTGAAGGAGAGCGAGCCGATCCGGCGCCCGTGGCCGCGCAGCAGTTGGCGGCTGCGGCCGGAGGCCGGGTCCCAGAGCCGGACGGCGCCGTCGTTGCCGCCGGTCACCAGCAGCGTGTCGGCCTCCGCCCCGCCCGGTCCGGCGCCGGGGCGGAACCGGCAGGCCCAGACCGAGCCCCGGTGCTCGGGCGGCTGGCGGCGCGGGGCCACCACCTCGCGCCCGCCCGGGGCGGGCGGCCCGACCCGCCACACCCGGACCACGCCGTCGCTGTCCCCGGCGGCGAGCCGGCCGCCGCCGTCGTCGAAGTCGACCTGGTAGACCGAGCCGGTGGAGCCCTCCAGCCGGCCGGCCGCCGTCCCGTCCTGCGGGTTCCAGAGCCGGATCTGACCGGCCGTGTCGCCGCTGGCGAGGAGGTCCCCGTCGGGGTGGAAGGCCAGCGTGTAGACCCGGCCGCAGTGCCCCTCGAAGGTGTGCAGCAGGCGTCGCCCCGCGACGTCCCAGACCCGGACGGCGCCGCCCGGGGCGTCCGGGGCCGCGTCCGCGGCGCCCCGGACGGCCGCGCCGTCCGCACCGGCGTCGCCGGTGGCCAGCAGCGTCCCGTCCGGGCTGAACCGGGCCCGGAAGACCGTCCCGCGGTGCCCCGGGAGCTCGGCGACCCGCTGCCCGGTCGCGGTGTCCCACAGCCGGGCCCCACCGAGCCGGTCACCGGTCACCAGCAGGGCGCCGTCCGGGCTGAAGACCGCGGTGTAGACGGGTGCGGCGTGGCCGGTCAGCCGGCGCAGCAGCCCGCCCGTCGCGGTGTCCCAGAGGGTGACCGTCCCGTCGGCGTCACCGGTGGCGAGCAACGCCCCCGTCGACTCCAGCGAGACCGGCCAGACCCCGCCCGGGTGGACGTCGAGGCGGTGCAGGCACTCCCCGGAGACCTGGTCCCAGAGCCGGACGGTGCCGTCGGCGCTGCCGGTGGCCAGCACGCTCCCGGCGAACTTCACCGCGTAGACCCGGTCGATGTGGTCCTTGAGGGTGCGCAGGGCGACTCCGGTGAGCGCGTCGCAGACCAGCACGCTGCCGTCGGCGCTGCCGACCGCGAGCAGCTGGCCGTCGGCGCTGAAGGCGACCGGTTCGGGAAGCCGGGCGGTGCGCACGCCGAACCCGTACGGCACGCCGACCTCCGAGGGCCGGAAGCCGGCCTCGACGGGCAGGCCCGGTGCGATGGCCGCGGCACGCAGTTCGGGGGCGGCCAGCACCTCGTCGTCGGTGACGGCGGAGATCAGGGCCGCCCGCTGCCAGCGGCTGCCCCGCAGCCGGGCGCCGCGCAGATCGGTGCCGATCAGCCGGGCACCGCGGAGGTCCGCGCCGGAGAGGTCGGCGCCGGAGAGGTCGGCCGCGTCGAGCCGGGCGCCGGCCAGCCGGGCACCGCGCAGCGAGGCCCCGGCCAGGTTGGCGCCGAGCAGCCGGGCGTCGGTGAGGTCGGCCTGGCCGAGGTCGACGCCGGAGAGGTCCCGGTGGGAGAGGTCCTCGCCGGCCAGCGCGGCGCCGCGCAGGTCGGTGTGGGCGGGCACCCTCAGCCGGGCCAGCACCGTGACGGCGTTGAGCCGCGCGGTCTCGTCCGCCTCGCCGGCCCCGTCCAGGACGTCGTGGGCCCACTGCTGGCAGAGCTGGTGGTCGGCGAGGTCGCAGAGGAACTCGACCGCCAGCCGGCTGAGCGGGCGCCGGGTGAGCAGCTCCGACTCGCCGTTCCCGAGCGAGGCCGCCGCGGCCCGGGCGACCAGCCACTCGACCACGGAACCGTGGATGAACTGGAACACGCCCTCGTCGGACCGGACGAGCAGACTGCCCGATCCCACCGCGTGCGCGAGCTGCGGCGCGGGCAGGTGGCTCCCGGCCAGGCCGGTCAGCGCACCGGAGAGGTCGAGCAGTTCGTCGTACGGCAGGGCGGTGCGGCTGGTCTCCCAGAGCCGGACCGCGAGCGCGGTCACGGCCTCCCAGAGCTGGTCCAGGCCGAGGCCGGGCGCGGCGCCCGGGCCGCCCTGGCCGCGCCGCTCCTCGAACTCCAGCCAGGCGGTGAAGACCTCCTGGTAGAGGCCGGCGGCGCTGAGCGCCCGGCCGGCTCCGGCGACGGCCCGCAGCCGGTCGTGGTCGAGGTCGGCGACGAAGCTCAGCAGCCGGGGGTTGCGGCAGAGCGCGAGCAGGTCGGGGATGGCCTCCAGCAGCCGCAGCCGGCGGTCGGCGGCGGCCTCGTCGCCGTAGCGGTTGGCCAGGTAGCCGCGGATCTGGGCGGTGGTGAAGTCCTGGACGGCGATCAGCCGCCGCTGCGGGAGCAGGCCGACCCGCTCGCCGAGGGCGGTGAGCACCTGTTCCTGGGAGCTGAAGTGCTGGGTGCGGCTGCTCACCACGATCTTGGCGTTGTCCACGGCGGCGTCCAGCAGCACCTGGAGGTGGTCGGCGGCGCGCTCGTAGCTGACCCGGTTCAGCAGTTCGTCGAAACCGTCGAACAGGAGGACCACGCGCCCCTGCCGGAGCATGTAGCGAAAGGCCCGCAGGTCGAGGGTGTCGACGCCGTGGGCGGTCAGGTGGGCCGCCACCAGGCCGTCGAAGGAGTGCGCCTTGTCCAGTGCGCTGAGGTCGATGAACAGCGGCGTCAGGTGCGGGAGTTCGACCGGGATGCGGCGGGCCAGCTCGCGCAGGGCGAAGGTCTTGCCGTGCCCGAAGTCGCCCAGCAGCAGCAGGAACCGGCCGTGGTCGGAGTCCAGCAGCCGGAGCATCTCGTCGACCAGGCCCTCGCGTTCCTCCCCGCCGGGGCGCTCGGCGTCCCGGTAGCGCTGCGGCAGGTAGAGGCCTGGCTGGTACTGGCTGTCGGCGGCCAGCCGCTCGCTCTGCGCGGCGACATGGTCGCGGAGGTCGAGCAGGCCCTGGAACTCGATGAAACTGCGCAGCCGGACGCCGCGCCGCCGGGCCCGGTCGCGCAACTCGCGCGGCGGGGGCGGGCCGTCGTGGACCAGCTCGGCGTCCGGGGCGCTGCCGGCGGCGTGCACCTCGTCGACGAAGCGGTCGACCTCCTCGGTGGTCGGGGTGTACACGCAGACCGCGACCCGCTGCTGGCGGACGAATCCCGACTCGTTCCAGGTGACGAAGAGCTGGGGCGGCGAGCCGGCGACCGAGCGGATCTGGGCGCCCTGGTGCCGGGTGCGGCAGACCTCGGCGACCCGGGCCAGCAGGGTGTCGAGCGGGGAGGGCAGTTCCCTGGTCTCCCGCTCGGCGGCGGGCACCGGGGCGGGGCCCGCCGCGGGCGGGGCGTCGGGCGCGGCCCGGTCGGGCGGCGGGGGGAACGCGCGGTGCGCCCGGTGCCAGCCGACCGCCGACCGCCGGGGCCCGGCGCCCGGGGCTGTGCCCGCCCCCGGGGCGGCGCCGGGGCTCGGGCTGGGCCAGTGGGTGAGCCCCTCGCGGGTGAGCTGCAGCAGCTGGTGCGCGCCCGGGGCGGTGGCACCGAGGACCCTGAGCTCCCCGGCGGAGGTGGGCAGGTCCTGGAGCGCGGCACGGCCGTCGGCCGGCCCGTGCAGCAGCAGGTGCAGCCGGGGCGCGGTCAGCCGGGTGAAGCGGTCGACGTCCCGGAGCGGCTCGGCGTCCTGGCCCGCCCGGGCCGACCGGGCGCCCGCCGGCCGGGGCGTGACGGGGTGCCGGACGGCGCCGATCCGCAGCCAGCCGTCGTTCTCGTACGGGCGCAGCGCCTGGGCGAACCAGGCGGCCTGCTCGGGGCCGAGCCAGCCGTACCGGTCGTCGGGCCGGTGGCTGTGGGCCATCGAGGAGTTCAGGCCCGCGACGACCGTCCCGAGCTCGGGCACCGGGAACAGCGTCCAGGGCTGGTCGCTGTCGAAGACCACGTTCAGCCCCTGGTAGAACTCCTGGAACAGCCGGGCGTAGTGGCGCCACTTGGGCCAGTACGGCGGGGTGGGCCGCAGTTCGTCCGCCTCGCAGGTGGCGAAGTAGGCGCGGGAGGCCGCCTGGCTGACGTCCTGACCGCCGGGGACGATCGCCACCCGGTGCGGCTCCAGCCCGAGCAGGGAGCGCATGCCGGTCAGGAAGGCGAGGGCCTGCTCGCACTCCCGGGGGCTGCCGGACGCGGTGAGGTCCCCGGTGACGACGACCAGTTCGGGTGCCGGGGCCCCGGCGTCGGCGAGCTCGACGAGGTCCCCCCAGACGGCGGCCTGGAGCTCCGCGGGATCGGTGCCCCGGCCGAAGGACGGGCCCGCCAGGTGCAGCACCGTGACCGACTCCCGCCCGCCCGGGTGGCCCGCCGCAGGCGGGTACTCCGGCCGCACGGAGGGCCTGCGCCGGCCGGACCGCCCGGTGCCGCCGACCGGCCGCAGCGCCTGCGGGGCCGGCTCCCCGTCCTCCTGCGCCCGGGCGGCGGGCGGCGCGCCCGCGGCGCCGCCCGGATAGCCCGGCCGCAGCTCCGGCCGGGCCCGGCCGTCCATCGCCTGGGCGACCCTGGCGAGCAGCAGGTGGCGGGCCAGCGCGGGGTCGGTGACGGTGGCTAGGTCGATGTAGGTCAGGGTGGCGAGCAGGCCGTCCACCGGGATGTCCTCGATCCGGACGGTCAGCAGCCTGCGCTCCGGGGCGTCGGGGTCGGCGCGCAGGGCCGCCTGCCACTCCATCCGGCCGTAGCGCGAGCGCTCGTAGTGGCGCGAGAGCAGCGCGATGACCGCGGCGGACTCGGTGACACCCCGGTCCATGAAGTCGACGAAGTTGGTCCCCGGGACGAAGTCCCACGCCTGGAGGAAGGCTCGGTAGCCCGCGTCCTCCAGCGTCCAGGCGATCCAGGCCGCCCACCGTTCGTCGGCGGGCGAGTAGCTGATGAAGAAGTCGATCGGCCCGGGGCCGCCCGGGTTCACGTCATAAGCCCCCATGGGGCCAGCTTATGGCCGATCGCCGACGAGCGACCCCGGTTCGGACCCGCACTCGACCAACCACCGCTCGTATGCGACCCTGACCACCGTGCTTGCCTACTGGCCCAACGTCAAGCGGCTCCATCCTCTCGACTGGGTGGCTGCTGCGCTGCTCGCCTGCGGGCTGCTCCTCCTCGCCACCGGACTGCTACCGACGGACTCCGCCGGGGCCGCGATCTCCCGGATCGCACCCCTGCTCGCCTTCCTCGGGACCGTCATCGTGCTCGCCGAACTCACCAGCACCGCAGAGGTGTTCGACGTGCTGGCGGCCGGGGTGGCCCGGACCGCCCGGGGCAGCTACGCGGCGCTGTTCGTGCTCTGCGTGGCGCTGGCCGCCGTCACCACGATCACCCTCAACCTGGACACCACGGCCGTCCTGCTGACCCCGGTGATGCTGGCGCTCGCCTCGCGGGTGGGCATCGCGCCGCTCCCGCTGGCGATGACCACGGTCTGGCTGGCCAACACCGCGAGCCTGCTGCTCCCGGTGTCCAACCTGACCAACCTGCTGGCCGCCGAGCGGGTCGCGCTCTCCCCGACCGGCCTGGCCCGGGTGATGTGGGCGCCGCAACTGGCCGCCGGCCTGATGACCATGGCCTGCCTCTGGTGGTTCTACTGGCGGCGCGACCGGCGCGGCGCGAACGACTACGACCCGCCGCCGGCCCACCGGCCGGCCGACCGGGTGCTGTTCAGGATCTGCGCACTGACCTGCGCCGGGTTCCTGCTGACCAGCCTGCTGGCCGACCTCCCGCTCTGGGTCGCCTCGGGGGTGGCGGCGCTGGTGGTGGTCGTGGCGTTCGCCGTGCGGCGGCCCGAGGCGCTGCGGGCCTCGCTGATCCCGTGGCGGCTGCTGGTGATGGTGCCGGGGATGTTCCTGGTGGTGCAGACCTTCGACGCGCACGGGCTGCACCGGGTGCTCGCCGCGGCGATCGGGACGGACGGCGGGGTGCTCGGGATGTTCCGCGCCTCGGCGGTGGGCGCGGGGCTGTCGAACCTGCTCAACAACCTGCCCGTGTACCTGGCCGGCGAAGCCGCCGTACCGGCCGGCAACCACCAGCAGCTGCTCTCCCTGCTGATCGGCACCAACATCGGCCCGCTGATCACACCCTGGGCCTCGCTCGCCACCCTGCTCTGGTACGAGCGGTGCCGGTCGGCCGGGCTGCGGGTACCGCTGCGCAGCGTCGCGGCGACCAGCGCCGTCCTGGCCGTCAGCGCTGTGGCGCTGGCCACCGCGGCCCTGACCCTGACGTCGTGACGGCGTAGCGGCGTAGCGGCGTAGCGGCGTGACGACGGTGGCCGGAGGTGGCCGGAGGTGGCCCGGATGTGGCCCGGAGGTGCACGGGGCGGGGAGACTCGACTCCGCTGCCCGTTGCCTCAGCCGTGCCCGGCGGCCGAGGCGGCCCGGGCCACCAGGTCCAGCAGATAGGGCAGCGCCTCCGGTCGGCCCGCGACGAAGCTCCGCGCGGTGTCCGGCCGGCCGATCCGCCCGCTGAACCGGCCGCCGTCCAACCCGCGGACCACCACACCCGCCTCCGCCGCGAGCAGGTACCCGGCCGGCAGGTCGATCTCCTCCGGCAGATAGCCGACGAAGCCGTCGATGTCGCCCCGGGCCAGCATCGACCAGGCCAGCAGCGGCGCCCACAGCTGCAGCAGCCGCTGGGAGCCGGCCTCCAGCTCCGACTTCAGCGCCCGGAGCAGCCGGTCGTCGGTCGCGATGCCGTGCCCCTGGGTCCAGGCGAGCACCGGCCGGGCCGCGGCGACCGCACGCGCCGAACGGGCCGCACCCGCCGTACCGCAGAGCCGTCCCCGCGGGCCGAAGGCACCGGCACCGTGGACGGCCCACCACGTCCGGCCGATCACGGGGTCGTGCACGACCCCCACGACCGGCTCCTCGTCCACGCAGAGCGCGATGCCGACCACATAGGCCGGCAGCCCGATCACCACGTTGTTGCTGCCGTCGAGCGGATCCACCAGCCAGGTGCGGCCCGACCCCGCACCGCCGGCACCGCCCGCTGTCGCACCGCCCTCCTCGGCGACGATCCGGTCGCCCGGGAAGCACTCCGCGAGCCGGCTGGTCACCAGGGCCTCGGCCTGGAGGTCGAGTTCGGTGACCACATCGCCGTCCTCGCCCTTCGTGCAGACCCCGAAGGCGTCCTGGAACCGGGCGCTCAGCAGCGCCCCCGCCTCCTCGGCGGCCCGCACCGCCACACGGCACTCGAACGCGAACGGGAACGCCGGGGCGCCGTCACGCTGCCTGATCGGGTCCACTGATCCTCCTCGCTGCCTCTCCGGCGATCCGAGCCGTCTGGTCGGCGTCGCAGAGCCGGCGCACCACCCGGCGGGCCGGACCGTCGACGGGCCCCAGCACGACGTCCACCGCTCCGGGCACGGACCGCCCCAGCACCACCGTCGCCGCCGACGCGGCCCCGGTGAGGAGGGTGGTGTGGAACTCGCCGGCCGCCAGGGTGTACGTCTCTCCGCGCGCGCTGCGCTGCTCCACCACCGGCTCCCAGCGCACCAGTCGCGGGGTCGGCCGGATCTCGTCCGCACCCGCGCGGCTGTACACCTCGAAGGCGCGGTGCGTCGGCCGCCGCGGCTCGTCCAGCACCCGGACCCTCAGGTTGCCGACCCGCCCGTAGAGCACGCTGCTCTTCAACTCCCAGCTGTGGCAGTGGATCTCCGGCGGAGGCGCGGGCGGGTGCGCCGCCGGTTGCGGGGGCGGGTGTGCCGCCCGGCGCAGACCGGGCGTGACCGGCCCGAAGACGTGCACGCAGACCCCGCACGCGCCCTCCCGCAGGACCGGCAGGCAGTAGAAGCCGAGCGGGTGGGCCACCGCGCGCAGGGGTCTGCTGCCCGAGGCGATCTCCGCCAGGATCCCGCCGACCAGCCCGTCGAGCCCGCCCGGTTCTTCGGGCAGGCCTGGTTCGGACGGCGCGCCCGGGCCACCCCGGCTGTGCTGATCTGCCCGGCTGCCCCGGCGTGCCCAGCCGTCCTGGCCGGCCCAGCCGTCCTGGCCGGCCCAGCCGTCCTGGCCGGCCCAGCCGTCCTGGCCGGCCCGGCTGTCCTGGCCGGCCGGTCTGTCCGGCTCACCCGGTTCGGCCGCCGCCCCGGTCCGCCCGGCGGCCCGGTCGAGTCTCGTGAAGAGGTCCATCGTCTCCCGCCTCCGGCGGCTACCTGCGGTAGGGGTTCTCCGCGTGCAGCGCCCTGTCGATGATGTCGCCGACGTCGCGGTCCGAGAGCGCCGCCGGCAAGGGGATGCCGAGCTGCTCGAAGAGCCGCCGTGCCTCGTCGACGGTGGGGTCCTCGCTGAGCGGCTCGGTGTCCCGCAGGTCGAGCTTGAGCGCCTGCTCCCGGTAGTGGTGCAGCTCGGTGACGTAGTAGTCGTAGAGCGGACGCCCGCGCTCGACGTAGAGGCTGACCCGCCGCGGATCGTCCTGAGTGATGATCAGACAGGACGCGGAGAGGTCGAAGCGCAGCGTCGGGACGACGGACGACAGGTGGACGTCGATCTCCAGGGTGTCGAGCCGCTGCCGGTACCACGAGGCGGCGAGCACGGTGGCGTACGACTCCTTGCGGGTGCGCTCGACGCTCCAGCCGTCCTGCGCGACGGAGTCCCGCCGGCTGCTGAACGTCTCGCGGAACCGCGAATAGGCGGCACAGGCCCGCTCGTCCCCCGGGTGCACGATATCGATCTTGACGGTGAGCGAACGGCGCCTGCGCTGCGCCTCCCGCACGCACTCGGGCAGGGTCACGGCCCGCAGATAGGTACCGGTGCCGCCCTTGAAGACCCACCGGTCGGTGTCCTGCCGGGCTCCCTCCAGGGCCCGTTCGAGATCCATACCGGCCAGCTCACGCACCGAGGTCAGACTGTCCAACGCCTGCCGCGCGCCGACCGTGGCCTCCCGGATGTCGGCGATCCGGCGCTTGCGCTCGGCCAGCGACCCGTAGACCACCGCGGCGAGCACCAGGAGCGTGGCACCCGACACGACGTTGTCACCGAGCACTCCCCCGAACATGTCGAGCAACCCGACGGTCAGCGCGCCGCAGAAGGCGACGACACCGTCCGAGTTCCTGAGCGCCCAGGCGATCGCGCCCTCCAGCCACCGCCCGGACCCCGAGCCCCCGTTCGCCACCCCGCACCCCCGTCCTTCGCCCACCAACATGGTAGGTCAGCAGTCCAGTTGACGCCCAGACAGTTCACTGCCGGAACGGAGCACGAAGGGCGCGCTTCGAGCGTGGAGGGCGCACACCGCGGGCCGTCGCCCCGACCGACCGGCACCCGCCGTCACCGGCCGGAGGCACGAGCCGGAGGCACGAGCGGGCGTCACGAACCGGTAGCACGAGCCGGTGACGCGAACCGGTGACGCGAGCCCGTGGCACGAGCCGACGGCCCGAACCAAGGGCACGACCGCGCGGCACGACCGGCGGCGGCCGCCGGAACCGCTCGGCCGGCCTGCCGTCGGGCCCGCCCGACTCAGCCGTCGGCCTTGGCTCCGGCCACCGAGAGGAGGTGCCGGTCCGCCCCCACTCCCGAATCCGCGGTACCGGGCGGCGACGACACCGGCGGCGCCGACCGTTCGGCCTCGCGGGGGTCGGCCGCCGGCCCGCTACCCCGCAGGCGGTCCATCTCCCGCCACTCGGGCCGCAGGGCCGCCAGCGAGGTGGTGGCGAAGTACAGCCCACCGCCCACCAGCAGCACGGGTATCAGGCCGGACAGGGCGACGGCCGCGCCGGCGAGGAGACCACCGAGGGGGATGCCGGCCCAGGCCAGCGAGTCGCCGAGGGCTCCTACGCGGCCCAGCAGGTGGCGCGGCACCCGCTCGAACGTCACCGCACCGAGGATCGGGTTGAGGAAGCCGGAACCGAAGCCGCCCACCGCGAAGACCGCCAGCACCACACCGATCGGCGCGTCCAGGGCGAGGACCAGGAACCTCGGTGCTCCGCAGAGCAGGAAGCCCGCGAAGAACACCACCCGGCGCGGAAGCCGATGGGCGACGGCCGCCGCTATCAGGCTCCCCGTCACCGCCGCGATCCCCCAGGCGCTGCCGGTCAGCCCGATGGCCGCGGGGCCACCCCCGGACTGCTGCGCCCAGAGCGGTACCAGGACGGTCATGAAGCCCGCGTCCAGCAGGTTGGTCACCGCGATCATGACGATCACGGTGAGCAGCAGCGGCTCGCCGCGCAGGAAGGTGAAGCCCTCCCGGAACATCTGCCAGTAGCCGGCCGGCTCGTCGGCCCGCGTCGGCTGCGCGGACTCGGCGGCCCGCGCGGACTGCGCGGACTCGACGGAATCGGCGGCCCGCGCGGACTTCGCGGTGGCCGGTGCGATGGCACCCCGGCCCATCCCCCGGGGCAGCACCACCAGCACGACCAGCGCACCCAGCCCGAAGGCGACGGCGTTCAGCGTCAGACCGGCCATCGGACCGAGCAGCGCCACCAGCCCGCCGCCCACCGCCGGGCCGATCGTCGAGGCCAGCCGCTCGGTGACCCCGGACAGCCCGGTGGCGCGCTCCAGCGGCACCCGGGCGTGGTCGGCCGCCTCGGGGACCATCACCTCCTTGGCCAAGTCCCCCGGGCCGCGCACCGCGCCGACCGTCGCGACCAGGACCAGCAGCAGCCAGAACGGCAGCAGGCCAAGCCCGTGCAGCAGCGGCACCAGGGCCGCCGCGACGGCACTCACCGTGTCCGTCGTCCAGGAGACGACGCGCGGGCCCAGCCGGTCGATCACCGGGCCCGTGAACGCCTTGACCAGCACGTACGGCGTCATCTCGACGAAGGCCACCACGCCGGTCATGGTGGCGCTGCCGGTGGTGGCGAGGACGAACCAGGGCAGGGCGATGGCCGAGACCCGGGTACCGGTGAGCGAGACGGCCATCGCCGACAGCACGCCGACCAGGGGCCGGAGGCTGCGCGGGGCGGCGACCGCCTCGACGGCGGTGGACCCGGTCATGACCGCCCCCCGGAGTCCTCGACCGAACCCCCGGGCCCGCCCGCCGCAGGCGCCGTCTCCCCGACGCCGCGCCCGGCCCCGTCCTGCTCGGCCCCGCCCTGATCGACGCCGTCCTGTCCGGCGTCGTCCTGGTCGGCGCCCCCTCGGGGCTCGGGCAGCACCTGGAGGACCACCCCGATCCGCTCGGCGCCGGCCGGGGCGTCCGCCGCGTCGAACTGCCGGTAGCGGCCGACGACGGCGGCCAGCTCCTCCGTCATGGCGCGGGCCTCCTCGGGAGTGAGCAGGACCGCCATGTCGCTGAGGTTGAGGATGTGGCGCCAGGCCCGCGGCATGGTCTCGTACCCGTTCAGCGCGCGCTGGGCGAGCAGCGTGTGCGCGGCGACGATGGACCGCAGGTAGCCGAGGGCCGCCTCAGGCTCCTCGTCCGCCAGCTCCATGTCCGACCACACGGTGAGCTGGTGGACCGCCCGCCACCACCGCTCGCGGGCGTTGCCGCGCTCGGAGTCCTCCTCGACGAACCCCGCGGCCGCCAGCTGCCGCAGGTGGTAGCTCGTCGCGCCCGACGTCAACCCCATCTGCTCGGCCAGCCGGGTCGCGGTGGACGGCCCGCCACGGCGCAGCAGCCCGATCAGCTGCACGCGGACAGGATGGGCCAGCGCCCGCAGGCCCTTGGCATCGAGCACGACGTCCCGCTGCGGGTCGGGACTGTGCGGCCACCGCTTCTCTTCGGTCATGGCAGCAGCCTAGAACCGCAAAGACTTCTTCGCAAAGGGTTTTTGCGAAGAAGTCTTTGCGGTTCTCCCGGACGGCCTTCCGGCGCCCCCGCCCAACCGTCACGGCCCGTCCGCGGCGCCCCGTCTCACTCCCGGGCGACCGACAGGGCCAGCACCACGGTGAGGCCGCCGCCCGGAGTCTGCTCCACCGCCAGCCGCCCGCCCGCCGCACGGACCAGGCCGTCCACCGCCGGGCCGGCCGCACCGGCGGAGCGCAGGCCGGCGAGCAGCCACTGCCGGGCCTCCGGCAGCTCGCTCTGCCCGCGGTCCACCACCCTGAGCTCCACCCGGGCCCGGCCCACGCCGGCACCCGCCGCACCCCCGGCCCCCGCCCGCGGGACGTCCCGCACACCGGGGTCCACCGCACCGGCGTCCACCACATCGGCGCGCACCAGCACCCTGGCCCCCCACGGGCTGCGCCTGATCGCGTGATCGACCAACCCCGCCAGCGCCGACTCCAGCCGCCGGGCGTCCGCGACCACCACGGGCAGGCCGGCCGGTATTCGGACCGCCACCTGCCCCGCGCGGCCACCCCCGCGCAGGACCCGCTGGACCACGTCGGCCACCTGGACGTGCGGCGCCCGCGGACCGCACCCCTCCGCCCGGTCCGTCCACCGCAGCCGCTCCAGCTCCGGGCTGCTGAGTTCGCGGGGCCCGGCCATCACCCCGGCCGGCGGCCGCCCGAAGCCGTCGGGTCCGAAGCCCGCCTTCTCCCCGGTACCGTCCTCGCCCGCGCCCGGACCACCGCCCCGGCCGCCCCCGGCGGCGGCGCCGAACGCACCGAACCCGCCGAGCGCCCGGGCGCCCGACGCGACATAGCCCCAGAGCTTCCCGCGTGCCATCGCCCTGCCCCTCGTACCTCACCGATCGTCGCCGCCGGCCGCACGGCGGACCGGAGTCGGCCGCGCTCCGGGTCCTCCGCCAAGCCTGCGCCCGGGCCGCACGGGTGACAATCCGGCTCCCGGGCACGAACCGGGCACAGTACCCCGCCGACCGACCGGGAACTAACCCGTCGACCGACGGGGGTCCGGTCGCCACCGCCCGCATCGGCGCCGCCCGGGCGCACCGGCCCGGCCCGCACGCCCCGACGCGCGCCCGTACGCCCCGAGGCCACCGAGCCGCACCCCCTGCCCGATCGGGCCGCCGAACCTAGACTGACCCCATGACCCGGCTCAACGACCAGGTCCAGGAGCTGCTCCAGGAGTACGCCGACCTGATCTCGATCACCGGCGGGGACGCCTTCCGGGCCCGCGCCTACGAGAAGGCCGCCCGTGCGGTGGGCGGCCACCCGGAGGACATCGCCGGGCTGGACGCCAAGGGCCTCCAGAAGATCCCCGGCGTCGGGAAGTCCACCGCCGACAAGATCGCCCAGTACCTCGCCACCGGCCGGATGGACGCGCTGGAGACGCTGCGCGCGGCCATCCCGGCCGGGGTCCGCGCCATGACGGCCGTTCCCGGTGTCGGGCCCAAACGCGCGCTCGCCCTCTACCGCGACCTCGACATCGCCTCCGTCGACCAGCTCGCCGAGGCCATCCGCGCGGACCGGCTGAGCGCCGTGGCCGGGTTCGGCGAGCGCAGCGGCGAGCAGATCCTGCGCGGCATCGAGCTGATGCGGCAGGCCGGCGGGCGGACGCTGCTCGACGCGGCCACCGAACAGGCCGAGCAGATCGTCGCCGCGATCACGGCGGTCCCGGGCTGCACCCGCTGCGCGTACGCGGGTTCGCTGCGCCGGATGCGCGAGACGGTCGGCGACATCGACGTGCTCGCCACCGCCGAGGACTCCGCGCCGCTGATGGCCGCGCTCGCCGGACTCCCCTCGGTGGCCGAGGTGATCGCCCGCGGGCCGACCAAGACCTCGGTCCGCACCGCCAAGGGGCTCCAGGTCGACCTGCGGGTGGTGCCGGAGGAGGACTGGGGAGCGGCGCTGGTGTACTTCACCGGCTCCAAGGCGCACAACATCAGGCTCCGCACGATGGCCGTCCGGGCCGGACTCAAGCTCTCCGAGTACGGCCTGTTCGACGCGGAGAGCGGCGACAAGGTGGTCTCGGCGACCGAGGAGGAGGTCTACGCGGCGCTCGGGCTGCCCTGGATCGCGCCACCGATGCGCGAGGACCGCGGCGAGATCGAGGCAGCCCTGGAGGGCGAACTACCGGTGCTGGTCACCGAGGCGGACCTGCGCGGCGACCTGCACACCCACACCGATCTCACCGACGGGCTGGCGAGCCTGGAGGAGATGATCGACACGGCGGCCGCCCGCGGTTACGCGTACTACGCCGTCACCGACCACGCGCCGGACCTGGTGATGCAGCGGATGACGGACGAGAAGATGCTCGCCCAGCGCGAGCGGCTGCGCGAACTGGCCGGCCGGCACCGGCGGATGCGGCTGCTGCACGGCACCGAGCTGAACATCGGCCCGGACGGCGGCGTGGACTGGCCCGCCGAGTTCCTGGCCGGTTTCGACGTCTGCGTCGCCTCCGTCCACTCGCAATTCGGGGCCGACCGCGCCGCCCAGACCCGCCGGCTGATCCGCGCCTGCGAGAACCCGCACGTGCACGTCATCGGCCACCTCACCACCCGGCGGATCGGCCGGCGCGGGCCGATCGACGTCGACCTCGACGCCGTGTTCCGGGCCGCCGCCCGGACCGGCACCGCCATCGAGATCAACAGCTCACCGAACCGCCTCGACCTGCGCGACGAGGACGTGCTGCGGGCGAAGCGCCACGGGGTCCGCTTCTCGATCGACAGCGACGCCCACTCCACCCCGCAGCTGGCGTACCCGAGGTACGGCGTCGGCACCGCGCAGCGGGCCTGGCTGACCGCCGAGGACGTGATCAACACCTGGCCGTGGCAACGCCTGAAGCGGTTCCTGCGCAAGGACGCGCTGCGGTAGCGCACGTCAGCCGCCTCCAGGTGCCCGCCGGGTCGCCGCGGGTGCGCCCGACCCGCTCCGGAGCCGGGTAAATTGCCCCGATTCATGGGGAAAAGCCCTGGCGCCCGGGGCGTGGGAGGCGCATCATGGAGGTGGACCTGCGAGGAGCTGTGGGAGTTCGACCGCAGGAGGCAGTGGCGACAGATCGAGACGGATCAGGGTCTGCCGCTGGTACCTCGGTCGACGATCGAACTATGAGGCCGGAGGACGCGACGTCCGGAGGCCATCCCCCTCCTCGCAGGTTCCGCACGCCCGGCGACCGCAGGTTCGGTACGCCCGGCGGCGGGGGCCAGGGCTCCGGGGCCAGTACTCGGGCGCCCGTGGCGCGGTAGCGTTCATCACCGCCGACACCGGCCACTCGACCGTCCCGGGGCCGACGCCCCCACGGCCCGCCCCGGAGGACCGCCCGATGACCGACGACCGCCCGCCCGCAGGCAGCCCGGGGCTCCGCCGGCCGACCCCGTGCCCGCCGGCCGCCCGGGCGGTCGGCCGATGACCACCAGCACGCCCGACTACCGCCGACTCTCCGCCGTCGGACCGTACTTCGCCCTGGACTCCGGCGCCCCGCCCGCCGAGGCCGCCCCTCCGGGATTCCGCCCGCTGCGCGAGCTGTACGCGCACGGGCCCCGCTCGCCGCTGGCCGAACGGGTCCGGGTGGTGGCCCACCGGCTCGGCACCGCCGAACCCCGGGTGGCGGCCTCGGTCCTGCACCTCGGGCTCGCCGCCCGGTTCTGCTCGGTGGGCCTCGGCGCCGCCGTCCTGCTGGGCACCGTCCCCGCGCTGGAGCCCGACCGCGCCTACGTGCGCATCCCGGAGCAGGGCCCGATCGACCTCTGGACACCGCACGAGGCGACACCGCAGGAAGCGACACCCCACGACGGAACGCCCCACGGCGGGACACCGGACCACCGAGCGCCGCACCACGACGCACCCCACCCCCCACAGCCACCCGCCCCGGCTCCGACCGGCCCCCGCGCGAGCGACGAGCAGCTGGCCGACCGGCTCCACCACGTGCTCGTCCAGGGCCAGTTGACGCTGCTCGCGGCCGCCGTCCGGGCCGCCGTGCCGCTCTCCGGCAGACTGCTCGACGGCAATGCCGCCTCCGCCCTGGCGGGGGCCCTGCGCATGCTCGACGCCCACGCGGCCCCCGGCCGGGCCCGCGCCCTCGTCGCGGCGATCCTCCGCCGGCCACCGCTGGCCGACACCGGCGAGCTGCGCGGCACCGGCTTCCGGCGCACCAGTTGCTGCCTCTACTACCGGGTCCGCCCGGGCACCGGCGTCTGCGGCGACTGCTGCTTCACCAGCCCGCCCGGACCACGCCGCCCCGAAGCACGCCGCCCCTGACACCGCTGCCCCGCCCGAGGCGCAGCGCTGCGGCCCGCGTTCGGCCTGTCCGGGGCCGGGCGCGGGCCGCCGATCCCCACCCGGTGCCGATGCCCGTGGCGGCGGGTGAAGCCTTCCGGCGTCACGGTCAGACCGCGACCGCCTCCGCCCTCTCCTCCTCGGCCTCCGCCTCCGCCTCGACCGCCGACCGGCCGCGCTTCTCGTACGCCGCCGCGCCGACCATCACCGCACCGCCCAGCGCCAGCCAGAGCGCCAGGGTCAGCACGTGCCCGCCGAGCCCGGCGCCGCCGTCGAAGTACAGGACGCTGCGGGCGCCCTCCAGGAATCCGGCGCCGGTCCAGAAGGCGTGCAGGGCACCGAAGAAGCCGTTCTGCAGCTCGGGCCGGTAGATGCCGCCCGAGGTGGTGAAGTTCAGCATCACGAACAGCACCGTCATCGTCAGCGTGGTCCACCGCTTCAGGAAGCTGTGCAGGCCGATGCCGATCGCGAGGACACCCGCCGAGTACAGCCAGCCGAGCGCCCAGACGGCTGCCAGGTCGTGGTCCACGACGTGGAAGACCGGCCCGGCGGTGCCGATGCCGATCACGCTCACCGCCAGCGAGACGGCGAGGCCGACCAGGGCCCGGGTCCGCATGCCGAGGGCGGCGCCGGCCGCGCCGATCACCGCGACGCTCGCGTAGGAGCCGATGCTGAGCGCGACCAGCAGGAAGAACAGGCCCTGGCCGGTCGGGTCGCCCTTGCCGGGCGTGGTGAGGTCGGTGACGGCCAGCGGCACGCCCTGCTGGTCGGTGACGTTCCGGAACACCGCCTCCGCCGCCATCGCGGAGGTGTCGGACCCGCCCTTGGCGACGATCAGTTCGGGGCTCCGGGCGTCCGGGAGGAACGCGCCGACCAGGTCGCGGTCGCGCAGCTGCTGCTCGGCGGCGTCCTTGGTCGCCAGGGTGCTGACGTCGAGCGCCGGGCCGGCCTTGGCCCGGACGGCGTCCGCCAGCCCCTGCGCCTGCGGGGAGGTGCCGACCACGGCGACCTTCAGGTGGTGCGGCTCGGGCTGGTGGAACGCCCCCTGGTAGGCGAGCGCCATGCCCAGGCACATCAGCAGCGGGGTGAGCAGGTGGACGGCGAGGTGCTTGAGCGCGTGCCCCGGGGTGGGCGCCGCGGCGGTGGTCTGGGGTGCACTCATGGCGTTCGTCTCATCCTCCGTTGCCGGGCATAGAAGATGGTAAATGCAACCATCTGGATGCAGTGTACAACCATTTCGAGGACGAGCGAAAGCCCGGGCCCACCCCCGCGCGGCCCGCCCGGCTCAGACCAGCTCGAACACCCCGTACGAGAACCCGTCCGCCCGGAGCTCTCCGTCGACCACCCGCACCCCCTGCACGTCCAGCGGCCGCACCGCGACCGGACCAGCCGCGCCACCCGACCGGACCGCACCGCCCCGACCGCCCGGCAGCGCCGACCCGAGCGGCACCCCGCCCGGCTCCCGCCGCGGATTGACCACCACCAGGTACCGTCCCGCCCGGGTGTACACCAGCGGGTAGCCGACGCTGCGGACCTCGACCGCACCGCCCGCCCCCAGGCCCGGATGGGCCCGCCGAAGCGCGATCAGGCGCCGGACGGTGTGCAGCAGCGAGGTCGGGTCGGCCCGCTGCGTGGCCACGTCCGGGCGGTGCGGGTCGGGGTCGACCGGCAGGTAGAGCCGCTCGGCGGGAGCGGTGGAGAAGCCGGCGTTCGCCCCGGGCTCCCACTGCATCGGCGTGCGCGAGCCGGCCCGGTTGTACCGCGGACCGAGCGTACTGCCCTCCACGTCGGGCAGGCCGGGAAGATAGCGCATGCCGATCTCGTCGCCGTAGTAGACCGCCGGCAGGGTGGGCCAGGTGAGCTGGAAGGCGAAGGCGGGGGCGAGCTGTTCGGCGGTCCGCGGGCCGGTGGCGAGCCGGGAGAAGTCGTGGTTCGCGGTGGGCAGCGCGATGTACCCGGCGCCCTCGGCGAGTTGGGCGGCGCCGCGCCAGGCGTCGAGGAAGACCCGCGGGGTGCCGCGGCCCTCGGCCTCGAAGTAGCAGGGGCCCTGCTTCCAGTACTCCTCGACCGTGCCGGTGCCGTTGTTCCACAGCGAGCGGAGCGGCAGGCCGTGGTCGGCGCCGCCGAACTGGAGGAAGAAGTCGGCGTGGAAACCGGCCGCGACGGCGGCGGCCGGGTCGCCCCACTCGGCGAGCAGCGCGGCCTGCGGGTGGGCGCGGTCGAGCCAGTCGCGCAGCTCGGCCCAGAGCTTGGAGGTCTCGACGAACCCGGGGTCGTCCTTGACCAGCGAGGAGGCCATGTCGACGCGGAACCCGGCCAGGCCGAGGTCCAGCCAGTGCGCCATGATCCCGCGCAGCGCGGCGCGGTTCGCGCGCGGACCGTCGGCGTCCACCGGCTGCCGCCAGGGCTGGTCGGAACGGCTCTGCGCGTAGCCGAAGTTGAGCGCCGGCTGGCAGTCGAAGAAGTTCGGCCGGTACCAGCCGGGGCGGCTGCCGGGCGAGGCGACGAAGCCGTCGACCGGCCGGTCCGACCAGATGTAGCGGTCGTCGTCCCGGTCCTCGGCGGCGGCCAGGAACCAGGGGTGCCGGTCGGAGGTGTGACCGGCGACCAGGTCGAGCAGGATCCGGATGCCCCGGCCGCGCGCCGCCTCGACCAGCGCGGCCAGGTCCTCGGTGGAGCCGTACCGGGGCGCGGGCGTGAGGTAGTCGCTCACGTCGTACCCGGCGTCCCGGAACGGCGAGGCGAAGCACGGGTTCAGCCAGACCGTGTCGACCCCGAGCCAGGCCAGGTGGTCCAGTCGGGCGGCGATGCCCGCGAAGTCCCCGATGCCGTCGCCGTCGGAGTCGGCGAAGGTCTGCGGGTAGATCTGGTACAGGACGGCGTCGGCCAGCCAGTCGGGGCCGGGGCGGGTCGAGGTCATGGGGTGGATCCTCCTACCGGGTGCCGGGGTCCGGAACCACCGATTCTCGTCCAATCCCGGCCGTCCCGACAGCCCCCCCTCCGCCGCCGCTCCCCCGGGGCCCGGGCCTTCCCCGGCGAACCGGCCCCGCCGCGCCTACCGGCCGCCCACGGCGCAGGCCCGGGTGAACACCCGCGCCCGCCGGGCGATCTCGGCCCAGTCCCCGGCCGCGACGGCCTCCGGCGCCACCACGTCCGTCCCCGCGCAGACCGCGAGCGCGCCCTGTGCCAGGAACTCCGCCGCGTTGCCCGCGTTGACGCCGCCGGAGGCGACCAGCGGGACGTCCGGGTAGGGGCCGCGGAGGTCCTTGAAGTAGCCGGGCCCGAAGGTCCGGGCCGGGAAGATCTTGACCGCCGCGGCGCCGAGGTCGACGGCCTGCGCGACCTCGGTGGGGGTGAGCGCGCCCAGCACGACCGGTACCCCGGCGGCGTGCCCGACCCGGGCCACCTCGGGCCGGCAGCCGGGCGTGACCAGGAAGGACGCGCCGGCGGCGATGCCGCGCTCGGCCTGCTCGGCGGTCAGCACCGTACCGACCCCGACCCGGTGACCGGCCTGCGCCGCCCTGAGCAGATGGTCCGTCACACCGGGTGTGGTGTAGGTGAATTCGGTCCAGGTGATGCCGCCCTCGGCGAGCGCGGCGCAGAGCGCGGCGGCGTCGGGTATCCGGGGGGCACGGACGACGGCGATCACCGGATCGGCGGCCAGCGCGGCACGCGCGTCCGCGAGGACGGAAGCGGCCGCGGGAACGGAAGCAGCCGCGGCAGCCGTCACGGGAACGGCATCGGAGACGAAGGGCGAAGGGCTCATGCGGCTCGGGTTCCTCGATCGGTTCGGCGCAGGGCGCGCCCGGGCCGGGCGCCCGTGGTGCGGCCCTGCTGGACGACGGCGGTGCCGTTGACGTAGACGTGCTCGATACCGGCGGCGGGCCGCCGGGGCTGTTCGAAGGTGGCGGTGTCCTGGACGCGTTCGGGGTCGAAGAGCACCAGGTCGGCGTGGAATCCGGGGGCGATCCGGCCGCGCCGGTCCAGCCGCAGCCGGGCGGCGGGCCGGCCGGTCATCCGGGCAACCGCCTGCTCCAGGGTCAGGACGCCCAACTCCCTGCTGTAGTGCGCGAGATAGCGGGGGAAGGTGCCCCAGGCCCGCGGGTGCGGCCGGGCCCCGACCAACAGGCCGTCGCTGCCGGCGGTGTGCGCGCGATGCCGCATGATCGCCCGGACGTTCTCCTCGTGGCCGACGTGCTGGAGGATGGTGGTGGCCAGCTCGTCCCGGCGCAGCAGGTCGAGGAAGACCTCCGTCCCGCTGCGGCCCTGCTCGGCGGCCAGCTCGGCGACGGTCCGGCCGACGGCCCCCGCCAGCTCCTGGTTCCGGACGCCGGAGAGCTGGATGGTCGCCCAGTCGGTGACCACCCCGTGGCAGCCGTCGCTGCCCTTCACCTCCACCTCGTACCGGATCCGCTCGCACGCGTCCGCCTCACCGAGCCGGGCCAGGGTGGCCTGCGGGCCGCCCTCGGTGGCCCAGCCGGGCAGCAGGGCGGCCAGTGTGGTGGAGCCGGGCAGGTAGGGGTAGCTGTCCAGGGTGAGGTCGATGCCGTCGGCGAGCGCCCGGTCGACCAGGTCGAGCAGTTCGCCCGCCCGCCCCTGGTTGACGCCGAAGTTCATCGTGGCGTGGGTCAGGTGCAGCGGGCAGCCGGACCGGCGGGCGATCTCCACCATCTCGGCGTAGCCCTCCAACGCCCCTGCTCCGTAGGACCGTTGGTGCGGTGCGTGGAATCCGCCGTACTCGGCGACGATCCGGCAGAGGGCGACCAGTTCGGCGGTGTCGGCGTACATCCCGGGCGTGTAGGTCAGGCCGCTGGAGAGGCCGACGGCGCCTTCGGCCAGGCCCTGGGCCAGCAGTTCGCGCATCCGGTCGAGCTCCCGGGCGCTCGGAGCCCGGTTCTCCCACCCCATGGCCAGCATCCGCAGCGAGCCGTGCGGGACGAGGTAGCAGGCGTTGACGGCCGGCCCGGTCCGGTCCAGCCGGTCCAGGTACTCGCCGACGGTGCGCCAGTCCCAGTCGAAGCCCTCCGGATCGCCGTTCCACCCGGCGATCTGGCGGCGCAGCGCGGGCAGCGTGCCGTCGTCGACCGGGGCGTAGGAGAGGCCGTCCTGGCCGAGGACTTCACAGGTGACGCCCTGGGTGACCTTGGCCGGGTGGTCGGGTTCGAGCAGCAGGGCCAGGTCGGAGTGGGCGTGCATGTCGATGAAGCCGGGGGCCAGTACCAGGCCGTCGGCGTCCACTTCGCGGGCGCCGCCGAGCCCGTGCCCGAGCTCGGCGATCCGCCCCCGCCCGATCCGGACGTCGGCCCGGTACCGGTCGGCGCCGGTGCCGTCGACGACGGTGGCCCCCTTGAAGACGAGGTCGTCGACCGGAGACTGATGAACCATCAGAAGTACGTCCTGATCAGTCCGGTGACCTTCGGATCGGCTGCGGAGGCGTCGTCCAGCACCGGGATCATCGCCCACTTGTCGAAGGCGGTGCACGGGTGGGACACCCCGAGCCGCAGTACCGCGCCGACCGGCGCGAGGTCGCCGGCGTCCCGCAGGAAGGCGTGCTGGTCGTTGAGCGCGGTGACCCGGGCCGCCGTGCCGGTCAGCACCGGTCCGCCCCGGACGAGTTGGGGCTCCGGCAGGCCCTCGTCGAAGGGCAGGTCGCGCTTGCCCGCGTCGAGCAGGGCCAGCTGCGGCTCCGGCCGGGAGACCACCCGGGCCCAGCCGTGCAGGGCGCCCCGGAAGGGCGTCGGACCGGCCCCCCGGGCCAGCGGGGAGATCCCCCGGTAGAAGCCGTCGTCGTGGGCGACGTAGGCACCCGAGCGCAGGACCACCGAGGCCTCCGGCAATGCGGCCAGCTCCTCGACCACCAGGTCGAAGTAGGCGCTGCCACCGGCCGTGACGATCGGCGGGGCACCGTCGGCGTAGCCGCCGGCCAGCCGTCCGTGCAGGTCGGCGAGGGCGCGCAGGTAGCCGCGGACGGTGGCCAGGCCGTCGGCGCCGGCGTCGTGGGCCAGTGCGCCCTCGTAGCCGCCGATCCCCGCCAGTCGCAGCGTCGGCGCGCGCAGCACCGCGGCGGCGACCTCGACGGCCGCGTCGACCCCGCGGGCGCCGGTCCGCCCGCCGGGGCCGCCGAGCTCGACCAGGACCTCGACCGGTCGTTCGGCACCGGCCGCGCGCAGCGCCTCGTCCATCAGCCGGACGCTCTCGGTGGAGTCCACCCAGGAGACGAAGGCGAACGACGAATCGGCGGCCAGCTCACCGGCGAGCCAGCCGAGCCCGGCCGGGTCGAGCAGGGTGTTGGCGAGCAGGATCCGCCGGACGCCGAACGCCCGCGCCACCCGGACCTGCGGCAGGTTGGCCAGGGTGATGCCGTGGCTGCCGGCGTCCAGTTGGGCCTGCCAGAGCGCCGGCGCCATCGTGGTCTTGCCGTGCGGGGCGAGGGCGACGCCCGCCTTGGCGCACCAGTCGGCCATCGTCCGCACATTGTGGTCGAGCGCGGCGGCGTCCAGGGTGAGCAGCGGGGTGCCGAAACCGGCGAGCGTGGGCCCGGTGGCGAGGTAGTCCCGCACGGTCGACCCCCACGCGGCGGGCGGCAGCGCCTTGAAGCGCCAGTCGAGCACCTCGTCGGCGAGGGCCGCGACCGCGCCGGTGTCGATGCCCGGTCCGGTGCCGCTGCTTACGAAGGTCTGGTCCACCGAGTTCTCCTTACGTGTTGCAACATGTGCAACGAGGGTTGCACATGCTGGCATCACGGTTCTAGCATCGGCGCCGGACGAAGGTCAACGGAAACGGTCAGCCGCAGCACACGAGGAGCCCACCAGATGCCCCGACAGGACGCCGCCGTGAGCTCGGGCACCCCTCCGCTCGACAGCCCGACGGCGGCCGGCCGGGCGGAGCCGGGCCCGACGGCGGCACCGGGCGGACCTTCGGCGCACGACGGCCCGGTGGCCCACGGCCAAGCGGCGGCGCGCCCGACGCCCGGGACCCCGACGGCGGTCTGCGTGGGCGAGTCGATGGCTGTCCTGCTGCCGGACCGGCCGGGCCCGCTGGAGGCGGTGGAGAACTTCCACCTCTCGGTCGGCGGCGCCGAGTCCAACGTGGCGGGCGCCCTGGCGGCGCTCGGCGTGTCGAGCGCCTGGATCAGCCGGGTGGGCGACGACGGCTTCGGCCGCCGCCTGGTCGGCGAGGTCGCCGCCCGCGGGGTGGACGTCTCGGCGGTCGCCGTCGACCCGCACCGCCCGACCGGCCTCTACCTCAAGGAGGTCGGCGGCTCCACCGGTGCCCGGCACGACCTCGGTCCCGGGCGCAGCCGGCTGCACTACCACCGGCGCGGCTCGGCCGCCGCCGCGCTCTCGCCCGCCCTGTTGGACGACCCGGCCGCCGTCCGCCTGCTCGCCGGTGCCCGGTTGCTGCACCTGTCCGGCATCACCGCTGCCCTGTCCGACGACTGCCTGGCCCTGCTGCGCGCCCTGCTCGCCGACCGCCGCCCCGGCCGGCTGACCAGCTTCGACCTGAACTGGCGCCCCGCGCTCTGGCTGGACCGCGACCCGGCCGTCCTCCCCCCGCTGCTGGACGCCGCCGATCTGCTGCTGCTCGGCGCCGACGAGGGCGAGGCCGCCTTCGGCACCGGCGACCCGCTGGCGCTGCGCCGCCGGTTCCCCTCCCCCGCCACCGTGGTGGTCAAGGACGCCGCCCGGACGGTCACCGCGCTGGAGCGGGACGGCGCGGCCGTCACCGAACCGGCCCTCGCCGTCGAGGTGGTCGAGGCCACCGGCGCGGGCGACGCCTTCGCGGCCGGCTACCTCGCGGCCACCGTCCGCGGCCTGGACCAGCGCCGCCGGCTGCGGCTCGGCCACCTCAGCGCCGCCTGCGCGCTGACCGCCCAAGGGGACCAGGCCGAACTGCCGCCCGAGCCGGTGGTCGCCGCACTGCTGAACGCCTCCCCCCGGGAGTGGGCCGCCACCCGGGTCTCCGCGGATGGCATCGTGTCCCCCGTACTGCCCGCGGCGGCGCCGCCCCGGCCGGTCCCGTCCGCGACGGCGGCGCCGGTGACCGGGGGCGGTGTCACCGACCCTCGACCGGCCGCCTCCCCGGCCCTTGGAGCACGATGAGCCAGACCGTCACCCGCGCCCTGCGCATCCTCGCCGAGCTCGGCGAGGGCGAGCGCTCGCTGGACCAGCTCGCCGAGGTGCTCGGCGTGCACAAGACCACGGTGCTGCGGCTGCTCCAGAGCCTCGAAGAGGAACGATTCGTCTACCGCGACCCGGCCTACCGCTACCACCTCGGTGCCGGCCTCTTCGCCCTCTCCGGCCTCGCCCTGGAGCAGCGCGGCGTCCGCCGGATCGCCGCGCCGCACCTGGCCGAGCTGAACGCCGCCACCGGCCAGACCGTGCACCTGGCCGCGTACGAGGGCGGGGAGGTCGTCTACATCGACAAGTACGACTCGCGCCACCCGGTCAGGATGTACTCGCGGATCGGCCTGCGGGCGGCCCTGCACAGCGCCGCCGTCTCCAAGGTGCTGCTCGCCGACCTGCCGGTGCCCGAGCGGCGCCGGGTGGTGGCCGGCATCGACTTCACCCCGCACACCGCCCGCACCCTGACCACTCCCGAGGCGCTGCTCGCCGAGCTGGAGAAGGTCGCGGCCCAGGGCTGGGCGCAGGACCACGCCGAGCACGAGGCCTTCATCAACTGCGTGGCGGCGCCGATCCGGGACGCCAGCGGGCGCGTCGTCGCCGCCGCCTCCATCTCCGTCCCCGACGTCGTCCTCCCCTACGAACAGGTGCTGGAGCTGCTGCCCCAGCTGCTCGCCACCGCCCGCGCCGTCTCCGCCGACTGCGGGCAGAACCCCCAGGCTCCCCAGACCGGCTGACCCGCCGAACCGGCCGGCCCCGCCGGCCCCGGACCAGCCGACCCGCCACCACCAACCGAGGAAGCCCATGAGCGACCAGAGCGACAAGACCGAGATCCGCACCGACGGCGCCCCCGCCCCGGCCTGGATGTTCTCCCAGGGCGTCCGCAAGGGCCCCATCCTCCAGGTCTCCGGCCAGGGCCCGCAGGACCCGGCCACCGGCGAGTACCTGCACCACGGCGACGTGAAGGCGCAGACCCGCCGCACGCTGGAGAACGTCAAGGCGATCGTGGAGGCCGGCGGCGCCACCATCGAGGACGTGGTGATGTTCCGCGTCTACCTGACCAAGCGGGCCGACTTCCCGCTGATGAACGAGGTCTACGCCGCGTTCATCGAGGAGAACATCGCGCCGGGCGGCGTGAAGCCCTGCCGCACCACGATCTTCGTCGAGCTGCCGCAGGAGCCGATGCTGGTCGAGATCGACGCACAGGCCGTGATCGGCTGACCGGCCACCGAGACGCACAGGCCGTGATCGGCTGACCCGCCTCGACACGACGCGCGGGGCCCGGACGAGCGTCCGGGCCCCGCGCGTTCCGCGCTCACCGCCCGGCGACTACCGCCTCCTCGGCGGCCGCTCCACCGCGCGCCACGACCCTGCCACCGGCGCCGGCCCCCCGCCGCTCCAGCGCGCCGGAGAGCAGCGCGACCCCCAGGGCGGCGGCGGCCATCAGCCCGCCCACCCAGTTCGGCGCGTCGTAGCCGAGCCCGGACGAGATGACCAGCCCGCCGAGCCAGGCGGCGAGCGCGTTGCCCAGGTTGAAGGCCGCGATGTTGGCGGCCGAGGCCAGCGTGGGCGCGCCGGCGGCCTGGTCCATCACCCGCTTCTGCAGCGGTGCGACGGTCGCGAAGCCGAACACGCCGATCAGCGGAATGGCGACGATCGCACCGACCCTGCTGTGCGAGGCGAGGGTGAAGGCGAAGAGCAGCACCGCCAGCACCGCCAGGATCACGTACAGGCTCCGCATCAGCGCGCGGTCGGCGAACCAGCCGCCGAGCAGGTTGCCGACGAACAGGCCGACGCCGAACAGGAAGAGCAGCCAGGTCACGCTGGAGGGGGCGAAGCCCGCCATCTCGGTCATCATCGGCGTGATGTAGGTGAACATCGCGAAGATGCCGCCCCAGCCGAGCACCGTCATGCTCAGCGCGAGCCAGATCTGCGGCTTGCGGAAGACGGCCAGCTCCGGGCCGAGCCGGGTGTCCTCGGCGCGCGGCTGGACGGGTACCAGGGCCGCGATGCCGGCGAAGCCGATCGCGCCGAGCGCCGCGACCACGAAGAAGGTGGAGCGCCAGCCGAAGTGCTGGCCGAGCAGGGTGCCCATCGGCACGCCGAGCACGTTGGCGGCGGTGAGCCCGGTGAACATCAGGGCGATGGCGCCGGCCCGCTTGTGCGGGGCGACGAGGTCGGCGGCGACCACCGAGCCGATGCCGAAGAAGGCGCCGTGCGCGAAGGCCGCGAGCACCCGGCCGACCAGCAGCGGACCGAAGGCGGGCGCGACGGCGGAGACCAGGTTGCCGGCGATGAACAGGCCCATCAGCATCAGCAGCATCCCCTTGCGGGGGATCCGGGTGCCGAGGACGGTGAGCAGCGGGCCGCCGATCACGACACCGAGTGCGTAGCCGGAGATGAGCAGGCCGGCGGTGGGGATGGACACCGAGAAGTCGCCGGCGACCTCGGGCAGCAGGCCCATGATCACGAACTCGGTGGTGCCGATGCCGAAGGCGCTGATCGCCAGCGCCAGGAGCGCGAGGGGCATGAGGGGACCGCTTTCCAGAGCGTACAGAAGCGTGCAGAAGATTGCGCGTGCAACTACCAGCGTCGACAATACGACCGAATGCCAGATACTTGCAAGCGCTCGCTATCTCCATCTGCAATCCATTGGACCCACGCACCCTCCATCGCGACCCGCGAACCACCCGCGCACGCCTTGCCCTCCCTCGGCGAAGTGATTAGGTTAGCCTCACCTAATCAACGGAGGTCGTCATGAGCCCCAGCCCCGTCGACGTCGAGGCGCCCGAACCCACCGCCGCCGAACGGGTCTGCAGCCTGCTCAGCGCCACCTCCTCCGTGGTGATCCGGGCCTGCGGCGAGTACCACGACCTGGACACCCCGGTCTCGGTGCACGGCTCCCGGCTGCGCCTGGGCGCACCGCTCGACTCGCCGCTCACCCTCGCCGTGACCCGCGAGCAGGACGGCCTGGCCGTCGTCCTGGACCTCACCGACATCGCCCCGGTCGCCGTCCGCGACCGCGTCCGCGGCCGTCTCACCCTGGCCGGCCGGCTGCACCTCGCCCACCTCGCCGACGACGGCCTCAGCGTCCACCTGCGGCTGGACGTCGCACACGCCGTCCTCTCCACCCCGTACGGCACCACCGCCCTCACCGGCGCCGACCTCGCCCTGGCCGCGCCCGACCCGCTGGCGCGCTTCGAGGCGGCGATGCTCACCCACCTCGCCGACGACCACCCGGACGCCCTCGCCCTGCTCACCCGGCTGCTGGACCGCGAGTTGCTCGTCGGACACCCCGACGTCCGCCCGCTGGCCCTCGACCGGCACGGCCTGGTGCTCCGTCTGGACCACCCCTACGGCCACCGCGACGTCCGCCTGGTCTTCCCCGAGCCGGCCCGCGACGCGGACGAGTTCGGCCACCGCGTGCACCAGCTGCTGACCGCCGCCAACAGCGACCTGCCCGCCCACCGGTCCTGACCCCCGCCGGGGCGGCCCATTCCTTTCACCGCGACCGCCGACCGAGAATTGACGGCCCGTCCGACCGCCGACGGGCCGTCGGAATATCCCGGAAGGCCCCCCAGGAAGGCCTTCCGGAAAGGCCTTCCGCACGACGGAACCGACCACTCGGAAACGCCGGACGGAAACCCTGCTCGCGGGGGGGCACCTGCCTGTCAGAAGGGCACGAAAAAGGCCGGCCCGGCTCGCGAAGGAAATTCGCGAGCCGGGCCGGCCAGGGCGTGTCCCGCGCCCATGATCCGCTGACGGTGCGGCGATCATCCGGTCGAGCGGTCACCCGACATGACCATCCCGGGCGGTCGTACGCCCCGCACCCAGCGGAAGTCCGACCTCAGGTCAGAGGGAGACGCCGTGCGCCCGCAGGTAGGCGATCGGGTCGATGTCCGAGCCGTACTCCGAGCCGGTGCGGATCTCGAAGTGCAGGTGCGGGCCGGTCACGTTGCCGGTGGCACCCGAGAGGCCGATCTGCTGGCCGGCGGTGACGGTCTGACCGATCTTCACACCGATCGAGGACAGGTGCGCGTACTCGGCGTAGTGGCCGTCGGCGAGCTTGATCTCGACCTCGTTGCCGTAGGCGCCGCCGTTGCCGGCCTTCACCACGGTGCCGGCGCCGACGGCGCGCAGCGGGGTGCCGGTGGAGGCGACGAAGTCGGCACCGGTGTGGTGACCGGAGGCCCACATCGAGCCGGCCACGCCGTAGGCGGTGCCGAGCTTCGGGTTGGCGAGGGGGGCGACGAAGCCCGAGGTGCTGGCCGCGGCGGCCGGCGCCGCGGGAGCGGCCGGAGCGGCCGGCGCCGCGGGAGCGGCCGGAGCGGCCGGCTTCGCGGCGGGGGCGGCCGGCTTGGCGGCCGGGGCCTCGGCGGGCTTGGCGGCCTGGACCGGCTTCGGGGCGGCGTGCTGGGCGGCCGGCTTCTGCGCGTCCTGCGAGACCTGCGGCTTGGCGGCCGGGGCGGCGGGCTTGGCGGCCTCGGCGGCGGCCGGAGCGGCGGCGGCCTTGGCACCCAGCGCGAGCTGCTGACCCGGGAAGATGAGGTTCGGGTTGGCGCCGACGACCGAGCGGTTGTGGTCGTAGAGGGCCTTCCAGCCACCCTCGACCTGCTTGGCGTCGGCGATCTTCGACAGGGTGTCCCCGCCGACGACCTTGTAGCTCTCCTCGGCCGGCGCGGCGGCCGGCTTGGCGGCCTCGGCGGCCGGCTTGGCGGCAGCGGCCGGCGCGGCGTCGACGCTGGTGGCGCCGGTCCAGGTGGAGGTCTGCGCGGGCTTGGCGGCCGGGGCGGTGTGGGCCTGGGCGCTGATGGTGGTCACCAGCGGGAGGGCGAAAGCGGCGCCGGTCACGGCGGTGGCGATGCCGATGCGGGCGGCGCGGGGCAGGGTGATACGACGAGCCTGTGCGGGCATGGCGAACTGTCCTCTCCGACGCCTGCGAGGTGAGCTGTCGGGTTCGGGCTGGAGTTGCCCGGCCGCATAGCGCGGCTTCACCCCAAGCCGGACCGTGAATTCCGGTCCGGCGACTTACCTTTGGGTCCCCCGCTCCTGCCGTACAGAGTTCGGTTCGTACCACCGGGCAGCGGCAGGACTAGGCGTTCCACCCGGTGGCCACCCGGTCCAATGCCGGGCGGTCGCTGAACTAAAACTCATCCGCCCGGGCGAAGCAATGTCGATCTCTTGAATCGACAACCACTCCCGGGAAGGCCGTGACACTCCGAATGATCGGCTGCACAGTATGTGCACAATCGATTCACCGCGTGCCACTGATCCACGACGCTCCGCCGATTTCGGTGTCCGTACGCATACGATCACCTACGGAAAGCCATCCGCCGACACACCCCCGGTGACCCTTGTCACGTCGCGTCCCGGAGCGCAGGATCAGGCGGTGGCCACCTCCGAGGCCGGCACCCTGCGCCTGGGCACCGCGCAGGGCCGCTGGGTACTACTGGCGACGGTGCTCGGCTCCAGCATGGCGATGCTCGACGGCACCGTCGTCAACGTCGCACTGCCCCGGATCGGCACCGATCTCGGCGCTCCGCTCGCCGCCCTGCAATGGACGCTCAACGCCTATCTGCTCACCCTGGCCGGCCTGATCCTGCTCGGCGGCGCGCTCGGTGACCGCTACGGCCGGCGCCGCGTCTTCCTGATCGGCGTGCTCTGGTTCGCCGCCGCCTCGGCGGCCTGCGCCGCGGCCCCCACCATCGAGGTACTGGTCGCCGCCCGCGCGGTGCAGGGCGTCGGCGGGGCGCTGCTGACCCCCGGCTCGCTGGCGATGCTCCAGGCGGTGTTCCACCCTGACGACCGCTCGGCGGCGGTCGGCCTCTGGTCCGGCCTCGGCGGGGTGTCCGCCGCGATCGGCCCGTTCCTCGGCGGCTGGCTGGTGGACGGCCCCGGCTGGCGGTGGATCTTCCTGTTGAACGTCCCGCTCGCCGCCCTGGTGGTCGCGGTGGCCTCCCGGCACGTCCCGGAGAGCCGGGACGAGAGCGCGACCGGCCGGTTCGACGTCCTCGGCGCGGCGCTGGCCGCGCTCGCGCTGGGCTCGGTCACCTACGCGCTGACCGCGGCGGGCGACGGGCTCTCGGCCGTGGTGTGGGTGTCCGGCGCGGCCGGCCTGCTGCTGGGCGCGGCCTTCGTGGTGGTCGAACGCCGCGTCCCGGAGCCGATGCTGCCGCTCGGCCTCTTCTCCTCCCGCCTGTTCACCGCGGTGAACCTGGTCACCCTCTGCGTCTACGCGGCGTTCAGCGGCGTCTTCTTCCTCCTGGTCGTCCAGCTGCAGATCGTCTCCGGCTTCTCCCCACTGGTCTCCGGGCTCGCCCTGCTGCCGATCACCGTGCTGATGCTCGCGCTGTCCGCCCGGGCCGGCCGGCTCGGCAAGCGGATCGGCCCGCGCCTCCCGCTCACCGTGGGGCCGCTGCTCTGCGCGACGGGGGTCCTGCTGATGCTGCGGATCGGCTCCGACGCCTCGTACTGGACGGACGTGCTGCCGGCCGCCACCGTGATGGGCTGCGGGATGGTCCTGCTGGTCGCGCCGCTGACCGCGACGGTGCTCGCGGCGGTGGAGGTCCGGCATGCCGGGATCGCCAGCGGCGTCAACAACGCCGCCGCCCGCGCGGCCGGGCTGCTCGCGGTGGCCGCCCTGCCGGCGCTGGCCGGGCTCAGCGGCGAGGCCTACCGGGTACCGGCCGCGGTGGACTCCGCCTTCCGGACCGCGATGCTGATCTGCGCAGGGCTGCTGGTCACCGGCGCGGTGACGGCGTTCACCACCGTCCGGGGCAATGTGCTGGCCCCCGAGGACCACCCGGTCGCCGAGCCGGACTGCACCTACGCCTGCGGCACCGCCCCTCCGCTGGATCCGGGCCATGCCGCCGCCGGACACGGCGAAGGCCCCGCCACCGGATCGGCGGCGGGGCCCACGAAGACCTGAGGCAACGTCAGAGGATGTCGCCCGGGGCGTACTTGGCGGCGTCGGGGTAGGCGGCCGCGACGGCCTCGACCTGGCGGACCACCTCGGCGACCTGGGCACCGGCCGCGCCGGTGAAGGAGAGCCGGTCGGCCAGCAGCGCGTCCAGCCCGGCCCGGTCCAGCGGGATCCGCGCGTCCGCCGCCAGACGGTCCAGCAGCTCGTTCTCCCGCGCGCCGGCCCGCATCGCCAGCGCCGAGGCGACGGCGTGCTCCTTGATGACCTCGTGCCCGGTCTCCCGGCCGACGCCCGCCCGCACCGCGCCCATCAGCACCTTGGTGGTGGCCAGGAACGGCAGGTAGCGGTCCAGCTCGGCCTCGATCACGGCGGGGAAGGCGCCGAACTCGTCGAGGACGGTCAGGAAGGTCTCCAGCAGGCCGTCGAAGGCGAAGAAGGCGTCCGGCAGCGCGACCCGGCGGACCACCGAGCAGGAGACGTCGCCCTCGTTCCACTGGTCGCCGCCCAGCTCGGCGGTCATCGAGGCGTACCCGCGCAGGATGACGGCCAGGCCGTTGACGCGCTCGCAGGAGCGGGTGTTCATCTTGTGCGGCATCGCGGAAGAACCGACCTGGCCCTCCTTGAACCCCTCGGTGACCAGCTCGTGGCCGGCCATCAGGCGGATCGTCTTGGCCAGGCTGGACGGCCCGGCCGAGAGCTGGACGAGGGCGGTGAGCACCTCGAAGTCCAGCGAGCGCGGGTAGACCTGGCCGACGCTGGTCAGCACGTGGTCGAAGCCGAGGTGACCGGCCACCCGGCGCTCCAGCTCGGCGAGCTTGTCGGTGTCGCCGCCGAGCAGGTCCAGCATGTCCTGGGCGGTGCCGACCGGGCCCTTGATCCCGCGCAGCGGGTAGCGGGCGATCAGCTCCTCCAGCCGGCGGAAGGCGACCAGCACCTCGTCGGCGACGGTCGCGAAGCGCTTGCCCAGGGTGGTGGCCTGCGCGGCGACGTTGTGCGACCGGCCGGCCATGACCAGCTCGGAGTGCTGGGCGGCGAGCCGGCCCAGGCGGACCAGCACGGCGACCGTGCGGTCGCGGACGTGCTCCAGCGACTGGCGGATCTGCAGCTGCTCGACGTTCTCGGTCAGGTCCCGGGAGGTCATGCCCTTGTGGATCTGCTCGTGGCCGGCGAGGTCGCTGAACTCCTCGATCCGCGCCTTCACGTCGTGCCGGGTGACCCGCTCGCGGGCGGCGATCGAACCGAGGTCGACCTGGTCGATCACCCGCTCGTAGTCGGCGACGGCGCCCGCGGGCACCTCCACGCCGAGGTCCTGCTGGGCCTTCAGGACGGCGAGCCACAGGTGGCGCTCAAGGACCACCTTGTGCTCGGGGGACCACAGCTGGGCCAGGGTCGCCGAGGCGTACCGGGAGGCCAGGACATTGGGGATCTGGGGCTTCGCGCTCACGCTTCGCAAGCCTAACAGCCGAGGTCAGCGCGAGCGGCGGCGGACCGGGCGCTGCCGCCTCCCGCGCCCGCCCCGGCCGATCGCCGTACCGCTGTGCCGCTGTGCCGCTGTGCCGCCGAACCGCTACACCGTGCCGGGCGAGCGCCCGGCGAGGACCGGCAGCACCTGCGCGCAGATCGAGTGCAGCGAGATCCGCTGCTCGTCCGTCATCGCCTCGAAGGCCTGGTGGGTACGGCTCATCTCGCCGCGGATCAGCCCGAGGATCTCGCGGCCCTGCTCGGTGATCACCACGATCTTGACCCGCCGGTCCCCGGCCGCCGCCTCGCGGTTGGCCAGGCCGAGCGACTCCAGCCGGTCGACGATCCCCGTCACGTTGGAGGCGTCGCAGCCCAGCCGGCCGGCCAGCGCGCGCATCGGTACCGGCTCCTGCACCGCACCGAGCGCCTTCGCCTGGGAGGAGGAGAGACCGTGCCGGGCCGCGGCTCCCGCGAAGTCCTGGAAGTAGGCGGCGCCGACGGCGGCCAACGCCTCCATCAACTCGGCGTTGGTCGGTACGGTCGTCGTCGCTGTCGAACCCATGGGGCCAGCGTACGACCGAGTGCTTCACCAACTCAAGCTTTGACCGGGGCAAAAGTCCGCAGGTCAACCGCTCGGCCCCGGAAGGGCCCCCGGACGGCCCCCGGGCACCCGACCGGTCGCCCTCAGAGCACCAGCTGGTCGAAGAGCCGCCGCAGCTCGGCCTCCGGGTCACCGGTCAGCCCGGTGTGCACCGGTCCCGGCTGGACGATGGCACTGCGCGGCGCCGTCAGCCAGCGGAACCGCTGCCCCGGACTGTCGCCCGCCGCCGGACCGGCCGCGGGCCCGCCCGCGCAGACCGCCTCGATCCCGTGCAACGCCCGCCGCACCCCGGCGACGTCCGCCACCGGGTCGAGCGCCAGCAGCCGGGCCTGGTCCAGATGGGTCCGCGCGCCCAGGTGCGCACTCTGCCGGCAGTACAGCAGCACCCCGACGTTGACGCACTCGCCGCGCTCGACCCGGGGCACCGCCCGGATCACCGCGTACTCGTAGTCGTGCAGCTCGACGGCCGGCGGGGCCGGCGTCACGGACTCGCTCATGCGGAGACCTCCGGCAGCCAGTCACGCGGACCGGCCAGTCGCCCGGTCAGCTGGGAGCGGTACGCGGCGCGCACCGCCTCGGGCGAGTCGAAGCCCGGCTCGTCCACCAGCCAGACGTCCGGGATCTGCGCCACCGCCGCCTCCACCGCCGCCTCGGCGAGCGGCGCGAGCACCTTGTCCGCGGCCACCAGATCGGGCTCCGCGCGCAACAGCGCGTGGTCGGAGGCGTCGTACGGGCGGCGGATCCAGCCGGCCGCGCCCGCCCAGTGGTGATGGAAGATCAGGCTGGCGCCGTGGTCGATCAGCCGCAGCCCGCCGGTGGCCACCAGCAGGTTGGGGTTGCGCCACGAGCGGTCGACGTTGCCGATCAGGGCGTCGAACCAGAGCACCTGCCCGGCCAGCCCGGCGTCCACCTCGAAGCAGAGCGGGTCGAAGTTGAGCGCCCCGCTGACGAAGGCCATCCCGAGGTTGCGGCCGCCACTGGCCCGCATCTGGTCCTGGATCTGCGGGTCCGGCTCGCTGCGGGCCAGCACCGGGTCGAGGTCCACCGTGACCAACTCCGGTACCGGCAGGCCGAGCCGGCGGCCCAGCTCACCGGCCAGCACCTCCGCCACCAGCGCTTTGCGGCCCTGCGCGGCGCCGACCCATTTCAGGGCGTACAGCCGCCGGTCGTCGGCCTCGACCAGGCCCGGCATCGAGCCGCCTTCTCGCAGTGGCGTCACATAACGGACCGCCGTCACCTCGGGGAGCACGCCGGACAGCCTATCGGGCATATGCGCGGACCGGGCGCCGCGTGCCGTCTCCGCCCGGCGCGGGCCTGCGCCATCCGCGCCGTCCGGTGGCAGCGCCCGCTCCGCCGTGCGAGTGTGGCTCAGAGTAGTGGGGACCTTGCACGGTACGAACTGCACTGTAAGGGATGAACGATGGAACGAGCTCGGATCCTGATCGTGGGCGGTGGCTTCGCCGGACTGGAGTGCGCTCGCCGGCTCGAACGCAAGCTCACGCCCTCGGAGGCGGAGATCTCGCTGGTCACGCCGTTCAGCTATCAGCTCTATCTGCCGCTGCTCCCGCACGTGGCGGCCGGGGTGCTGACCCCGCAGTCGGTCGCGGTCTCGCTCCGCCGGACGCTGCGCCGCACCCACATCGTCCCCGGCGGCGCGATCGGCGTCGACCCGCGTTCCAAGGTCTGCGTGGTCCGCAAGATCACCGACGAGGTGGTCGCGCAGAAGTACGACTACCTGGTGCTCGCGCCCGGCAGCGTGACCCGCACCTTCGACATCCCGGGCCTGACCGACTACGCGCGCGGCATGAAGACGCTCGCCGAGGCGACCTACGTCCGCGACCACGTCATCGCCCAACTCGACCTCGCCTCCGCCACCCTGGACCAGCGGGAGCGCGAGTCCCGGCTCCAGTTCGTGGTGGTCGGCGGCGGCTACGCAGGCACCGAGACCGCCGCCTGCCTCCAGCGGCTGACCACCGCGGCCGCCCGGCGCTACCCGCGGCTGGACGCCCGGCAGATCAAGTGGCACCTGATCGACATCGCCCCGAAGCTGATGCCGGAGCTCGGCGACGCCCTCGGCGTCGCCGCCCTGGAGGTGCTGCGCGAGCGCGGCATCGAGGTCTCGCTGGGCGTCTCGGTGGCCGAAGTGGGCGCCGAGTCGGTCAAGTTCACCGACGGCCGGGTGCTCCCCTGCCGGACGCTGATCTGGACGGCCGGCGTCGCGGCCAGCCCGCTGATCGGCACCCTGGACGCCGAGACGGTCCGCGGCCGGATCGCGGTCACCGCGGAGATGCGGGTTCCGCAGTTCGAGGGCGTCTTCGCACTCGGCGACGCCGCCGCCGTCCCGGACCTCGCGAAGGGCGACGGCGCGGTCTGCCCGCCCACCGCCCAGCACTCCGCCCGCCAGGGCCGGGCGGTGGCCAACAACGTGATCGCCGCACTGCGCAACCAGCCGCTGGAGCCCTACTACCACAAGGACCTGGGCCTGGTGGTGGACCTCGGCGGCAAGGACGCGGTCTCCAAGCCGGTCGGCGTCGAACTGCGCGGCGTCCCCGCCCAGGTGGTCGCCCGCGGCTACCACCTGATGGCGATGCGCACCAACGTGGCGAAGTTCCGGGTCGGCGCCAACTGGCTGCTCAACGCCACCGCCGGCGACGACTTCGTCCGGACCGGCTTCCTGGCCCGCCAGCCCGCCCGGCTGCGGGACTTCGAGTACACCGACGCCTATCTGACGAAGGACCAGGTGCGCGCGCACGCCGAGGCGCTGCTCGCCAAGGGCTGACCCGCCGCGGCCGGTCCCCGTTCCCCCACTCGGGCCCGGGGACGGGGACCGGCCGCGCCGCGCGCTACCGCGCGGTGAGGTACATCCCGCTCGCGTCCTTGCCGGCCGTGTTGCGGCAGCCGTAGTTGCCGGTCGGCCGCGCGTACAGCAGGGTCAGGCACTGCCCGAGGGCCTGCTGGCCGTAGTAGTTCGGGTGCATCGACTCCTGGATCGTGCCCTGCGAGGCGCTGAGCCCGCCGTCGACGAACCGCGCCCACTCACTCGTGGTGGCGGACGGCGCGCTGCTCGAACTCGCCTGCTTGGTGGCCTTGGAGCAGACCTCGCGCCCCTGCAGCATGTCCGCCAGGTCCAGGAACTGCGCCCCCTTCGCGGCGGCGACCCCGGCCAGCGCCCGCGAGATCTGCGGCACCAGCGAGTCCCGGGCCCAGTCCGCGTCGCCGTTCCAGAACGGACAGCCGCCGGTGTCGGACCGGCTCCAGCCGCTCTCCGGGTAGCGCATCTCGGCGCCGCGCGGGATCGGCGAGGGGTAGGACTGCAGCACGACCCGGTAGTCCCCGGTCGCGTAGCCCGCACCGGCCATCACGGTCCGGATCTCGTCCAGCGCCTTGCCGACCCCCGCCATCGCGCCGGGCATCCGGGAGTCGATCTCGTTCTGCTGGTCGTCGTGGCAGTAGGAGTACCAGACGAGGTAGTCCGTGACGCAGCTCTGGATCACGTCGGCGAAGCCGAGGTCGTTCCCGCCGATCGAGAGCGTGATCAGCTTGACGTTGTACTGCCGCGCCACGGAGGCGAGCTGGTCGGCCTGCGGCGCCTCGCCCTTGAAGGACTGGCCGCCGTTGGCGGCCCGGAAGACATTGGCGGCGACGGCCCCCGAGCAGGCCAGGTTCAGCTGGGTCTGGGTCACGGTCGGGGCGCTGCGCACCTCGGCGACGTCCGAGCGGTCGCACCCGCTGGCATACGTCGCGCCGTAGACCCCGCTCGGGTCGTAGGCGCTGCCGGTCCAGGCCCGGTCGGTACCGGACCGGCTTCCGCCGGTGACGACCGAGTTGCCCTTCCAGCGGCCGGCCTCGCCGGAGATGTAGCTGTCCCCCAGGGTGACGCTGGCGGTGGGCCCGGCCGGCACCGCGCCGGCGGCCGCGGCCGGTGCGGCGGCGCCGGCGACCAGGCCGGCCGCGCCGAGCGGCAGGGCGAGGGCGGCGGCGAGCAGCCGCCGGGTGAGGCGGGTGGTTCTGCGAGTGATGCTCGAACGGTTTTCGGGCACGGCGGAACTCCTGCGGTCGGTCTCGTCCGCACGGTGGGGGCGGGGAGACGCGGAGGTGAGGGTGGGCCGCCGGCCGGTGGCGCGATGAAGATGACATGCTCGCGCTTGTTACCGCTAGGTATCTGCACCAGGTTTCTCACTCTGTTACCGACCGGTTCAGATCGGTCGTGCACAGGATTCCCGGCCTGTTGCCGACCGGTTCAGATCAGTCGCGAACCGGCACCGTCCGCTCCGAGCACGGCCGCCAGATCGTCGGCCAGCCGCCGTGCCTCGGCCGGATCGAGCCGGGCGACGGTGATCCGCAGCCCCGGCGCGGACTGCAGGCGGAACCGCGCGCCCGGCGCCACGACCCAGCCGCGCTGCACCAGCGCGGCGAGCGCGCCGGTCTCGTCCGGGACGGGCACCCAGACGTTCAGCCCGCTCGCGCCGTGCGCCTCGATGCCACGGGCGGCCAGCTCCCCCCGCAGGGCGTCCCGGCGCGCCCGGTAGGCGGCGGCCACCCGCGCGGCCGGCGCCGCGTCGGTGCGCCACAGCTCGGCGACCGTGCCCTGCAGCAGATGGCTGACCCAGCCGGCCCCGAGCCGCTGACGGCCCTGCACCCGGCCGATGGTGTCGGCGTCCCCGACCGCGAAGGAGAGCCGCAGGTCCGGCCCGTAGGCCTTGGCCGCCGAGCGCACCACCACCCAGTGCTCGGAGCCGGCCCCGACCAGCGAGTGGAAGGGCTGGTCGACCATGCCGTGGCCGTGGTCGTCCTCGATCAGCAGCACCCCGGGATGGCCCGCCAGCACCGCCCGCAGCGCGGCCGCCCGGGCGGCGGTGACTACCGCGCCGGTCGGGTTCTGCGCGCGGCTGGTGACGACCACCGCGCGGGCCCCGGCCGCCAGCGCCTCGGCGAGCGCCTCCGGCAGCGGCCCCTCGTCGTCCAGCCGGACGGGAGCGGGCCGCAGTCCGAGGGCGGGCAGCAGGTCCATCAGGCTCCCCCACCCCGGGTCCTCGACGGCGACGGCGTCCCCGGGGCGCAGCCGGGTGGCGAGGATCCGCTCGATGGTGTCGAGCGAGCCGGAGTTGATGGCGATCGGCGCGTGGGGCAGGCCGTCGGCGCGGAAGCCCGCACCGGCGAGGGCCAGGAGCCCCGGATCGGCGGAGGGGCGACCGTAGAGCACCGGGTCGCGGCGGGCGGCCTCGGCCGCGGCGGCGAGGGCCGGGGTGAGGTCGGGGAGCAGCGCCGGGTCGGGGTTGCCGTTGGAGAGGTCCCGGGCGTCCGGCGGGACGGGCACCCGGATCTGGTCGCGCGGAGTGAGCGCCGGCCGCGGGCGGATCCGGCTGCCCTTGCGGCCGGCGGTCTCGATCACCCCCCGGTCGCGGAGCAGCCGGTAGGCGGCGGCGACGGTGTTGGGGTTGACGCCGAGTTCGGCGGCCAGGTCGCGCAGCGGGGGCAGTGCGGTGCCGGGCGCGAGCCGCCCGCTGCTGACGCCCTGCTCGACGTCGGCCGCGATCTCGCTGGCGCGCCGTCCCTTGATCGGATAGTCTCCTAGCACAAAAGAGATTATGCACTAGTACATAGAGGTTGTCATGTCAGACGGCACCGCGTCCTACGCCCGTACCCCGCGCACCACCCCCACCCGCTACAAGGACCGCGCCACCTGGGAGCGGGACGCGATCCACGCGATCCTCGACAGCACCTACCTCTGCCACCTCGGCTTCGTCGTCGACGGCGCCCCCGTCGTGCTGCCGACCATCTTCGCCCGGGTCGGCGACCGCCTCTACGTCCACGGCTCCACCGGCAGCCGGCCGCTGCGCGGCGCCAAGGGCGACCAGGGCATGCCGGTCTGCGTCACCGTCACCCTGGTCGACGCCCTGGTGCTGACCAAGTCCGCGTTCAACCACTCGATCAACTTCCGCTCGGTGGTCGCCCACGGCACGGCCCACCAGGTCACCGACCCGGTGGAGCTGTCGGTCGCGCTGGACGCGCTGGTCGACCAGACCGTCCCCGGCCGCTCCGCCGAGGTCCGCCCGGCCAACGCCAAGGAGCTGGCCGCCACCGCCGTCGTCCGGCTCGACCTCGACGAGGTCTCGGCCAAGACCCGCGCCGACGACGCCGACGACGACGAGGCGGACCTCGACCTCCCGTACTGGGCCGGCGTCGTGCCGGTGACCACGGTGTACGGCGCCCCCGTGCCGGACGCCTCCACCGCCGTGCCGCTCCCCGCCCACCTGCGCGACTTCACCCGCTGAGGGGCTCCCCATGCTGATCAGGTCCTGGGACCGGGGTGACGAGGCCGAGTGGCGGGCCTGGCTCGCCGAGGGCCGCGACTTCGGCCTGCTCGCCGCCAACGGCCTGCCCGGCCAGGGGCCCGTCCTGGTCCCCACCCACTTCCTGCTGGACGTCGAGCGGGGCGAGATCCTGCTGCACCTCGCCGCGCCCAACCCGCTGTTCGCCGCCGTCCGGGCCGACCCCGAGGTCACCCTCGCGGTCACCGACGACTACGCCTTCGCCCCCGGCCACTGGCGCGGCGAGCCGGGTACGCCGACCAGCTACTACGCCTCCGTCCAGTTCCTCTGCACGGCCGAGATCGTCGAGGACGCGGCCGGCAAGGCGGCGATCCTCAACCGGCAGCTGGCGCACTTCCAGCCGGAGACCCCGGACACCCGGGTGGCCCCCGGCGAGGCGCCCTTCGGCCCGCTGCTGTCAGGCCTGCGCGGGCTGCGGCTGACGGTCCGCACGGTGCGCGCAAAGTTCAAGTACGACGACAAGAAGGGCGCGGCCGAACAGCGGGCCGTCGCCGACCGGCTGGCCGAACGCGACCGGGGCCTGGACGCCGCCGCCCGCACCCAGCTCCTCAGGCGTAACGCACGGCGCACGGGGTAGCAGCGCTGACGCCAAGTCACCCGATCGGCTCGATTTCGGGCGAAGCCGGGACGCCGCTGATCGAATGTGTGACGAATCCTGCCCCCTCGGCTGTGCCGGCGGGCCCGTCCACCCGGGGAGCGCGCGTGTCCACAGCCACATCCCGTCCGGCCTCCGGCGAGGCGCATCTCGGACACGTCGTCTTCATCTCGGCGGCGGCCGCGATGGGCGGCTTCCTGTTCGGCTACGACAGCGCGGTGATCAACGGTGCGGTGACCGGCATCCAGAAGCACTTCGCGGTCGGCAACGGCGAGACCGCATTCGTGGTGGCCATCGCCCTGCTCGGCTCGGCCGGCGGGGCGGTGACCGCCGGCCGGCTCGCCGACCAGTTCGGCCGGGTCCGCACCATGCTGCTGGCCGCCACGCTGTTCGCGATCAGCGGCATCGGCTCGATGTTCCCGCCGAGCATCCAGGTACTGGCCACCTGGCGGGTGGTCGGCGGCGTCGCGATCGGCATCGCCTCGGTGATCGCCCCGACCTACATCGCGGAGGTCGCGCCCACCGCCTACCGCGGCCGGCTGGCGTCCTTCCAGCAGATGGCGATCGTGCTCGGCATCACCGTCTCCCAGCTCGCCAACTGGGCCCTCAACCAGGCCGCCGGCGGCGACTCCACCGGTCACCTGGGCGGCATCCAGGCCTGGCAGTGGATGCTCGGCGTCGAGACCGTCCCGGCCCTCGTCTACGGGCTGATGGCGCTGGCCATCCCGGAGTCGCCGCGCTACCTGATCGCCGACCGCCGCGAGGCGCAGGCCCGCAAGGTGCTGCTGGAGGTGGAGGGCGAGGGGGTCGACCTCGACGCCCGGGTCACCGAGATCCGCGCGGTGCTGGAATCCGCCCACAAGCCCCGGGCCAGGGACCTGCTTGGCGGCCGCTTCGGGCTGCTGCCGATCGTCTGGATCGGCATCGGCGCCTCGGTGTTCCAGCAGTTCGTCGGCATCAACGTGATCTTCTACTACTCGTCCTTCCTCTGGCAGTCCGTCGGCATCAACGAGTCGAACTCGCTGCTGATCAGCCTCTCCACCTCGATCGTCAACGTGGTCGGCACGGTGGTCGCCATGGCCCTGGTCGACCGGATCGGCCGCAAGCCGCTCGCGCTGGCCGGGTCGGCCGGCATGGCGCTGGCGCTGGGCACCGCCGCCTGGGCCTTCTCCTTCCGGCACGGCACCGGCGACGCCGCCACCCTGGACGACACCTACGCCACCGTCGCGCTGGTCGCCGCGCACGTCTTCGTGTTCTGCTTCGCCTTCTCCTGGGGTGTGGTGGTCTGGGTCCTGCTCGGCGAGATGTTCCCCAACCGGATCCGGGCACTCGCCCTCTCGGTCGCCGCCTCGGCCCAGTGGATCGCCAACTGGGCGATCACCGTCAGCTTCCCCGACCTCGCGGACTGGAACCTGTCGGCGACCTACGTCATCTACGCGGCCTTCGCCCTGCTCTCGATCCCCTTCGTGGCCTTCTGCATCAAGGAGACCAAGGGCCGGGCGCTGGAGGAGATGGGCTGATCCGCCGCGCCGCGCCGGCGCGGGGGGCCGGCGCCGACCACGCTCCCGGCCGCCCCCTCGGCGCCGGCCCCCAGCAGCCCTCGCCGCGCCGCGCGGCCCGTCCCGAGAGGAAGCCATGCCTGAGCAGGGCGGCTCCCGGCAGAACGTCACCTTCCCGAGCAACGGCCGCCAGGCCCACGGCTATCTGGCCCGGCCCGAGCGGGGCGTCGGCCCCGGCCTGGTGGTGGTGCAGGAGTGGTGGGGGCTCACCTCCCACGTGGCCGCGATGGCGGACCGCTTCGCCGCCGAGGGGTTCACCGTCCTCGCCCCCGACCTGTTCGGCGGCGCGACCGCCCACGACAGTGCCGAGGCGGCCCGGCTGAAGCGCGACCTCCCGGTCGAACGGGCGGTGGTGGACCTGCGCGGCGCGGTCGGGTACCTGCTCGGCCTGGACGGCGTGGTCGGCGACGCGGTCGGCGTGGTCGGGTTCTGCATGGGCGGCGGCTTCGCGCTGCTGCTGGCCGCCGCCGAGGGCGACCGGGTGGCCGCCGTGGTGCCGTTCTACGGGCTGCCACCCGATCCGGACTTCGACTACCGGGGCCTCACCGCCCACGTGCTGGGGCACTACGCCGAGCACGACCGGTCGATCCCGATGGCCGCCGTCGACGAGGCGGCGATCCGGATCGGCGAGGCGACCGACGTCCGGCCCGAGATCCACTTCTATCCGGCCGGGCACGCCTTCATGAACGACGAGAACCGCCCCGGCTCCTACGACCCGCTCCAGGCCCGGACGGCCTGGCGGCGCACCCTCAGCTTCCTCCGGGGCCACCTCGGCTGAGCGCGCCCGCCGGTGAGGCACGGCGCGCCCCGGCCGCCCGCCGTGAGGCCCGCACGCCCCCTCGGCCCCCGCCGTAAGGCCCGAAACCCGGTGGACAGCTGTCACGTCCCCCGGCATAGTCACCAGGTGCAGAGCCAACCCCCACCCCCGCACCGACGGCGCTTCCCCTGGGCCGGCCGCAACTTCCGCATCCAGACCGCCGCCACCGTGGTCAGCGGCCTCGGCAATGCCGGAGCCCCGATCGCCACCGCCTTCGCGGTGATGGCGAGCGGCGGCTCCACCGCCGAGGTCGGCTACGTCACCGCCGCCCGGCTGGTCCCGGTCGTCCTGCTGCTGATGATCGGCGGCGCCCTCGCCGACCGTCTGCCGCGCCACCACGTCATGGTCGTCGCCAACCTGTTCAGCGCCGTCTCCCAGGCGGTCCTGGCCGCGCTGGTCCTGGCCGGTCAGGCGCAGCTCTGGCAGCTGATGCTGCTCTCCGCGGCGGGCGGCGCCGGGCACGCCTTCTACGCCCCCGCCTCCGAGGGCATGATCATGCAGAGCGTGGCCGCGGAGCACGCCGGCCGGGCGTTCTCGGTCTTCCGGCTCGCGCTGAACTCCGCGCAGATCGGCGGCATGGCGCTCGGCGGCGCCCTCACCGCCGCCGTCGGCCCCGGCTGGGTGCTCGCGGTGGACGCCGGCTGCTTCCTGGTCGCCGCCGCCCTGCGGTTCTTCCTGGAGGCCGAGGCCGCCGCCCCCGCCGCGGCCGGCGGCGGCATGCTGCGCGACCTGCGCGAGGGCTGGCAGGAGTTCGCCTCCCGCCGCTGGCTCTGGGTGATCGTGCTCCAGTTCGCCGTGCTGATGGCCTGCATCACCGCCGTGGACGCGGTGTACGGGCCGATCGTCGCCGAGCAACGACTGGGCGGCGCCGGCGACTGGGGGCTGGCGCTCGCCGCGCACGGGATCGGCCTGGTGGTGACCGGCCTGCTGATGGTCCGCTGGCAGCCCCGCCGGATCCTGCTGATCGGCAACTGGGGCGTCTTCCTCTTCGGCCTGCCGGCGCTGGCCCTCGCGCTGGCCGCGCCGCTGCCGGTACTCGTCGCGGCGATGTTCCTGTCCGGCGCCGGGGTCACCGTGTTCGGCGTCAACTGGATGGTCGCCCTGCAGCAGGAGATTCCCGCCGAGATGTTCTCCCGGGTCTCCGCCTACGACCAGCTGGGCTCACTCTCGCTGGCCCCGGTCGGCACCGCGCTGGCCGGGCCGGCCGCGGTCGGGCTGGGCCTGACCGGCGCGCTCTGGGCCTGTGCGGCGCTCTGCCTGCTGCTCAGCGCCCTCGTCCTGCTGGAGCCGCAGGTCCGCCGGCTCTCCCGGCGCTCCGCTCCGGCCTCCGTCGCGCGGCCCGTCGAGCCCGCCACCGTCGGCTGAGCGCCCCCGCGCCCCCCGCGCGCGCCCTCCGCCGGGCAACCACCGGCGTACGCCACTCGTCCGACCTGGATGACAGAGACGTCTTGACCTGGGGGGCGCCCGGTGCCGAAGCCACTGCTGTTCCTGGATGTCGACGGGGTGCTCAACCCCGTCTGCCCGAGACCCGAGGCCGGGTTCGACTCGCACACCCTGCTCGGCTACAGCGTCCTGCTCTCCGCCCGGCACGGCGAGTGGCTGCGTGAACTGGCCGACACCTACGAACTGGTCTGGGCCACCACCTGGGAGGAGGAGGCCAACACCCACATCGCCCCGGCGATCGGGCTGCCCCGGCTGCCGGTGGTCCGATTCGCCGGCTACGTCCCGCAGCCCGGCGACCCGCGGGTACCGCTGATGGAGCTGTTCTCCGCACACAAGTGGGCCCCCCTGCTGCGGTACGCCGCCGGCCGGCCGTTCGCCTGGACGGACGACGTCATCCCGCCCCGCCTGGTCCGCAACGCCATCTGGCGCCGTGACCGCCTCCTGCTGCCCATCGACCCGGGCCAGGGCCTGGAGCGCCGGCACGTGGACCGGCTGCTGGCCCGCCCGCCGCGCCCCCTGGCCGTCCGCCCGGCGGTCAGCCGGTGGGCAGCCAGCTGACGTGGCCGGCCAGCAGCGCGTACCCGACGAAGGCCACCGTGTCGATCAGCGCGTGCGCCGCCACCAGGGGCATCACGCGCCCCCAGCGCCGGTACAGCAGGCAGAACACCGCGCCCATCACCATGTTCCCGACCAGCCCGCCCACCCCCTGGTACAGGTGGTACGAACCCCGCAGCACCGAGCTGGCCACCAGCGCGGCCGGCCACGACCAGCCCAGTTGCCCGAGCCGGCGCAGCAGGTAGCCGAGAACGACGACCTCCTCCAGGATGGCGTTCTGCCAGGCGGAGGCGACCAGCACCGGGATCCGCCACCAGACGTCGGGCAGCCCGGACGGCGCCACCGTCAGGTTGTAGCCGGCCGCCTGCGAGCCCAGGTAGAGCACCAGCCCGGTGCCGCCGATCGCGGCCGCGACGGCGGCGCCCCGGCCGAGGTCGCGCAGCTTCTGCCCGAGGTCGAACCCGAGCACCCGCAGCGAGGTGCCCTCGCGCACCAGCAGGTAGCCGACCAGCACCACCGGCATCAGCCCGCGCGCGATGTAGTAGACCTGCCAGGCGAGGTCCAGCCAGGGGCGGCCGGGCGCCCGTGAGGAGTTCAGGGTGGCGACCTGCTGGCCGAGCTGGAGCGTCTCGGTCAGCGAGCCCGTGAAGCTGATCAGCGCGCCGACGCCGCTGGCCCCGAGGGAGAGGCCGAGGACGATCAGCAGTTCCACGCCGAGCAGCCGGCGCGTGGGCCGCGCGGTCTCCGGTTGGGTCGGGACGGTGGTCACGGGGTGCTCCAGCGGTCCGGCGTCGCTCCGGCCGTCGGCCGACCGCCGGAGCGGTCATCCTTCCACAGGGCACTCCCCGTCAGGGCCGGGGAGTGCCCCCGCCACGGGGCCGCCGGGCCCTACCCCACCGGCCAGGTGTGCACGGGCTCGCCGGCCCGCATGTACTCGATGTAGCGCCGGGTCATCGCGGCGAGCGCGGCCGGGCGGTCCATCCCGAACTGCTCGCGCAGCCGGTGGAAGGTGGCGCTCTGCCAGGAGGCGCCGTTGACCCGGCGCAGGCAGCGCTGCTCGATGATGCCGAGGTAGCGGTCCCGGTCGGCCGGCTCCACGCCCCACTCGTCCAGCCCCTGGTAGGCCATCGGCAGCAGCTCGTTCAGCACCAGGTCGACCGCGGGGACGGTGGCCAGGCCCCCGCCGCGCCCGGCCCGGCCCTGCCGCGGCCACTGGAACACGGCGTCGACGCCGTACCGGGCGGCCTGCCGGAAGTTCTCGTCGGCCCGCTCGAACGGCAGCCTGGTCCAGATCGGCCGCGACTGCTCCGCGAGCACCCGGACGAGCCCGTAGTAGAAGGCCGCGTTGGCCAGCGTGTCGGCGACGGTCGGACCGGCCGGCAGCGCGCGGTTCTCCACCCGCAGGTGCGGCACGCCGCCACTGACGTCGTACACCGGGCGGTTCCACCGGTAGATGGTGCCGTTGTGCAGCCGCATCTCGGCCAGCCGCGGCACGCCGCCGGAGGCCAGCACCTTCACCGGGTCCTCGTCGTCGCAGATCGGCAGCAGCGCCGGGAAGTACCGCAGGTTCTCCTCGAACAGGTCGGACGCCGAGTCCACCCAGCGCTCGCCGAACCAGGTGATCGGCCGTACGCCCTGCGCCTTGAGTTCGGCCGAACGGGTGTCGCAGGCCTGCTGGAAGAGCACCGGCCTGGTCTCCCGCCACAGCTCCCGTCCGAACAGGAACGGCGAGTTGGCGCCGAGCGCCAGTTGCGGGCCGCAGATCGCCTGGGCCGCGTTCCAGACCGAGGAGAACCGCTCGGGGGTGACCTGGAGGTGCAGTTGCAACGAGGTCGCGGCGGCCTCGGCGACCATGGTGATCGACTCCAGCTGGAGGTGCTCGACGCCCTCGATGTCCAGCGTGATGTCCTCCCCCCGGGCGGCCAGGATCTGGTCGCTGAGCAGGCTGTACCGCTGGTTGTGGGACATCGCGTCCAGCCCGGTGTGATCGTGCTCCAGGGTCGGCAGGATGCCGACCATCACGATCCGCGCGCCGGCCTCGGCGGCCCGCCGGTCGGCGTAGCGCAGCCCGGTGTCGATCTCCTCGCGCAGCTCCTCGAAGACGTGGCCGGCGAGCCGGTGCGGGGCGATGTTGACCTCGATGTTGAACTGGCCCAGCTCGGTCTGGAAGTCACTGGAGCCGATCGAGCTGAGCACCTGCGCGTTGCGCATCACCGGCAGGCCCTGCTCGTCGGCCAGATTGAGCTCGATCTCCAGCCCCATCACGGCGCGGGGCCGGTCGAAGCGGTCCTCTCGCAGCATCCGCTCCAGCGCGTCCTGGCAGGACTGGAGCTTGCGCCGGTACAGCTGCCGGTCCGACAGGTCCGCGCGCGTCGCCACGACCTTCTCGCCCATGGTCCCCTCCTCCTGAGCGGCCGGCCGACCGACCGTGCAAGCATCATGCCCACCCCGAAGATCGATACCCGATCGCTTCGACCGGCTTGCAATGCAAGGGAACTGATGGTCTTTCAGCACATCCGTCGACTTGCCCGGCGCCACCGCCTGTGATAAACAGGTCACCCTGTGCACCTGTTCGATAGAATTCGCACTGCGCCCAAGGCCGGCCCGCTGTCGATCCGAACACCCTCGTCGACGGCAGCGGCGGCGCCCGCACCGCGATCATGCACAACCGGACACGGCCAGGTTCCGTCACCGACGACACACCGCGCCATGCCGGTATGCCGCACTCGCACGCCGATCTCGCACGGAGAGGCGACCCCGCCATGACTCTGCAGACCCCCCAGCCCCCGCCCAGCGCCCTGCGCGCGGTCCTCGCCGCGCTCGACTCGGAGACCGCGCTGCGCCAGCCCGCCGCCGCCGCGCTGCGTCATCCGACCGGCCCGCTGCTGCCCGCGCATCCGCTCGCGGTCCACGTCCTGGACGGGCCCCGTCCCGAGCTCGCCGCCGCCCGGCGGACGGGCTGGCGGTTCCTGATCAAGGACGGCGCCGAGGTGGCGGCCGCGGCCGAGGTGGTCCAGGGCGTCGAGGGCCACGTCTTCTCCCACTTCACCGCCGGGCCGTACCTGGACTCCACCGTCCGGGCACTGCGCCAGGCCTGGCAGCTCGCCCAGACCTCGCGGACCCGACGGCAGCCCCGGCTGCTCACCTTTCCGGGCCAGTACGCCACCGCGCTCTGGCTGCACAGCCCGGACGCCGGCCCCGACGCGGATCAGCTGATCCCACTGGCCCCGGCCCCGCTCGGCGTCACCGCGCACCGCGCCTACCCGGCGGCGGACCTGCTGCCCGTCCTCACCCGCGCCCCGCTCGCCAGGCCACTGCTGCTCGGCTCCTCCTGAACGTCCCCCGTCACCCCCGCGCCACCCGTACCCACCCGGACGGGTCATAGGGCATGGCCGAATCGAGCCAGCCGCCCCTTGACCCGTCCGGCGCTCATTCACGTCTGCTGCCACCTGAACGGGTGATCTCTGCCCGGTAGTTGTGGCGCATGTCACGAAATTGCTGCGCGATCGCCCCGGGATGCCGACACTGGGAACCAGCGTGGAAGGACCCCCTGTCCTACCCACTTGAGCGCCGGTCCACACCTGGCCCGGCGCCGGACAGGATCCGACTACCGCGGCGGCTCCCGCCGGTCACCCGGCGGCGCCGCACCACGGGGAGGATCGCCAAGCGAAGCGAGGGTACGCGTATGTGCCAGCACCGTCCTGAGTGCCCGTCGGCGGAGTCCGAGGACCGCGAGGCGGCCGTACCGGTGGCCTGCCACCCGGAGCAGGGCTGGAGCCTGCTCTGCAACGGCGTCCTGGTCTTCGAGGACACCGGCGAACTGCTGCCCGACGGCCGGGTGATCGCCCCGCGCCGCCCCGTCGCACACGCCGCCTGACCGGCCGACGGCGGGGTCGGCCGCGAGCGACACCGACGACGCAGGACAACGGGCAGGGCCCCGGCGGAGAAGACTCCGCCGGGGCCCTGCCGTACCGCGTCAGTCGGCTCAGGAGCCGTACTCGTCCAGCGGCGGGCAGGAGCAGACCAGGTTGCGGTCGCCGTACGCGCCGTCGATCCGGCTGACCGGCGGCCAGTACTTGTCCGCCGGGTTCACGCCCGCCGGGAAGACGGCCTCCTGGCGCGAGTAGCCGTGCGCCCAGTCACCGGCCAGCGCGCCCGCGGTGTGCGGGGCGTTGCGCAGCGGGTTGTCCTCGGCCGGCCACGCGCCCGAGCCGACCTTGTCGATCTCGGCCCGGATCTCGATCATCGCGTCGCAGAAGCGGTCGATCTCGTGCAGGTCCTCGGACTCGGTCGGCTCGATCATCAGGGTGCCGGCCACCGGGAAGGACATCGTCGGCGCGTGGAACCCGTAGTCGATCAGGCGCTTGGCGATGTCGTCCACCGTCACGCCGGTCTCCTTGGTGAGCGGGCGCAGGTCGATGATGCACTCGTGCGCGACCAGGCCGCCGGGACCGGTGTAGAGCACCGGGAAGTGCGGGGCCAGGCGCTTGGCGATGTAGTTGGCGTTCAGCACCGCCACCTGGGTGGCCCGCTTGAGGCCCTCCCCGCCCATCAGCCGGACGTACGCCCAGGAGATCGGCAGGATGGCCGCCGAGCCCCACGGGGCGGCCGAGATCGGGCCGACGCCGGTGGCCGGGCCCGCCTCGGACTGCAGCGGGTGGTTCGGCAGGTACGGCGCCAGGTGCGCGCGCACCGCCACCGGGCCGACGCCCGGGCCGCCGCCGCCGTGCGGGATGCAGAAGGTCTTGTGCAGGTTCAGGTGCGAGACGTCCGCGCCGAACTTGCCCGGCTTGGCGAGGCCGACCAGGGCGTTCAGGTTGGCGCCGTCCACGTAGACCTGGCCGCCGGCCTCGTGCACCAGGGCGCAGATGTCGGTGATCTGGGTCTCGTACACGCCGTGGGTGGACGGGTAGGTGACCATCAGCACCGCGAGGTTGTCGCGGTGCTGCTCGATCTTCGCCCGGAGGTCCTCGACGTCCACGTCGCCGTCGACCAGGGTCTTGACCACGACCACGCGCATACCGGCCATCACGGCGGAGGCCGCGTTGGTGCCGTGCGCGGAGGACGGGATCAGGCAGACGTCGCGCTGCACGTCACCGTTGGCGTGGTGGTAGGCGCGGACGGCCAGCAGACCGGCCAGCTCGCCCTGCGAGCCGGCGTTCGGCTGGATCGAGACGGCGTCGTAGCCGGTGACCTCGACCAGCTGCTGCTCCAGCTGGCGGATCAGGGTGAGGTAGCCCTGGGCCTGGTCGATCGGCGCGAACGGGTGCAGCTGGCCGAACTCCGGCCAGGTCACCGGCTCCATCTCGGTGGTCGCGTTGAGCTTCATGGTGCAGGAGCCCAGCGGGATCATGCCGCGGTCCAGCGCGTAGTCGCGGTCCGACAGGCGGCGCAGGTAGCGCAGCATGGCGGTCTCCGAGCGGTGGCTGTGGAAGACCGGGTGGGTCAGGTACTCGTCCTCGCGCAACAGCGCGGCCGGCAGCGCCTCGGCGCTCTCCGGGGTCTCGACGCCCTCGACGCCGAACGCGGCCCAGACGCCCGCCAGGTGCTCGCGGGTGGTGGTCTCGTCGGTGGAGACCGAGATCCGGTCCTCGCCGTCCTGGTACACGTTGATGCCGTGGGCGCGGGCGGCCTCGGCGATCGCGGCGGCGCGGCCGGGGACGACCGCGGTGACGGTGTCGAAGAACTCGCCGTGCAGCAGCTCGACGCCGCCGGCCCGCAGGCCCTCGGCGAGGGCGGCGGCGTAGCGGTGGGTGCGGCGGGCGATGTCGGCCAGGCCGTCCGGGCCGTGGTACACGGCGTACATCGAGGCCATCACGGCCAGCAGCACCTGGGCGGTGCAGATGTTGCTGGTGGCCTTCTCGCGGCGGATGTGCTGCTCGCGGGTCTGCAGGGCCAGCCGGTAGGCGCGGTTGCCGTCGGCGTCGACGGAGACGCCGACCAGGCGGCCGGGCAGCGAGCGGGCGTACTCGGCGCGCACCGAGAGGTAGCCGGCGTGCGGGCCGCCGAAGCCCATCGGCACGCCGAAGCGCTGCGAGGTGCCGCAGGCGATGTCGGCGCCGAGCGAGCCCGGGGACTTCAGCAGGGTCAGCGCCAGCAGGTCGGCGGCGACGGCGACGATCGCACCGAGGCCGTGGGCCTGCTCGATCACCGGGGCGAGGTCGCGGACCACACCGGTCGCGCCGGGGTACTGGAGCAGCACGCCGAAGACGCCGCGCTCGGCGATCTCGGCCGGGATGCCGGCGGAGAGGTCGGCGACGACGACCTCGACGCCGGTCGGCTCGGCGCGGGTCCGGATCACCGCGACGGTCTGCGGCAGGGTCTCGACGTCGACCAGGAACACGCCGCCCTTGACCTTGGTGACACGGCGGGCCAGGGACATCGCCTCGGCGGCCGCGGTGCCCTCGTCCAGCAGCGAGGAGCCGGAGGTGGGCAGACCGGTGAGGTCGGAGACCACGGTCTGGAAGTTGAGCAGCGCCTCCAGACGGCCCTGCGAGATCTCCGGCTGGTACGGCGTGTACGCGGTGTACCAGGCCGGGTTCTCCAGGACGTTGCGCAGGATCACCGGCGGGGTGAAGGTGCCGTAGTAGCCCAGGCCGATCATCGGCTGGAGGACGGTGTTGCGACCGGCGAGCTCGCGCAGCTCGGCGAGGACCTGGGCCTCGCTGCGGCCGGCGGGCAGGTCCAGCCCGGTGATGGAGCGGATCGCCTCGGGCACGGCGGTGGCGGCGAGCTCGTCCAGCGAGCCGTAGCCCACCTGGGCCAGCATCTTCTCCTGCGCGGCGACGTCGGGGCCGATGTGGCGGTTCTCGAAGGGGCTGGCCTGCTCGAGCTCGGTGAGGGTCACGGGGGTGGTGGTGCGTCCCGCGTTCGGCTGGGCGTTCATGGTGGTCGAGGCCTCCTGGTCACGGACCGGCGGGGGTACGCACGCCGGGCGGCACCGCCGCTGCGGACGACAGCGGACAGGCCTGGGGCGGACGGACCCGACAGGCCTCCCCCTCTGTCATCGGGACCTGAGAGCTTCACCCGCGCGAGGCGCTGTGGCGCCCCGCCGGCTTGCACCGTCGGTGAGGGTGGTGCCGCCGGCTCCCTCGCCGGCAGTCCTGCCCTGCTTTCCAGAGTGACCTATCCCACACGGTACGGATGCCTGAGAGATTCCGGGGAGGAGTTGCTCCTTCGGCGCCCCGACCAGCGACTTCCGCTCTCGGGGACTCTCCCGAGCGGGCTCGGCGGTCGCGCCCAGGGTACCAGCGGCAGGCGCCTCGATCACGGGTGCGTCCTGGCAGGTGAACAGCCGGTCCGTGACCCGGACGGCGCAGCACCGGGCCCGTCCGGCCGCACCCCGGTCGCGCCGGTCCGGTTCATGGCTTTTGGTGTGAAGTGGCGGATGGGACGGGCGGGCCGGCCGCCGGCCTGCGGGCGTTCCGCAGGCTCGACGCACTGGAGGAAAGAGTGCAGACCGATATCGACCCCCGGGACCTCATCGGCCACAAGGCGGTCGACCGCAACGGAGACAAGATCGGCACGGTCGACGAGGTGTACCTGGACGACGCCACCGGGCAGCCCGAATGGGCGGCCGTCCGGACCGGCATCTTCGGCCGGGACGCCTTCGTCCCCCTGACCACGAGCGAGTTCTCCGGCGACGAACTGCGGGTGCCCTACGACAAGTCCCTGGTGAAGGAGTCACCGGACTTCGGCGTGGGCCAGCACCTGTCACCCGCCCAGGAGCTCCAGCTCTACCGCTACTACGGGCTGGACACCCAGGTGGACGGCCGGCCGTCGGCCGGCGACGGCTCCGGCTCCGAGCCGGCCGACCTCGACTTCGGCAGCGTGCCGGCCGCCGCCCCGGCGGCAGCGGCGGGCACCGCCGCGGTGGCGGGCGTCGCCGCGGCGAAGCCCGCCGACCAGTCGGCCTCGGCGGCCCCGGCGAAGCCGCTCGCCTTCCACTCGGCCGACAGCATGGCCCCGCCCCTCACCGTCCCCCCGGCCGCCGACCTCGGCAAGCCGTCCGAACCTGCTACGGAGCCCAACGTGCGGACCCTCGACACCACCGCGCCCGCCACCCCGTCGGCGCCCGTCGCACCGGAGCACCGCCCGCCGGCGGCCCCGCTCGTCACGGGCGGCCCCGACGGCGCCGAGGTGGCGGCCCCCCGGGCCGCCACCTCCGGTGCCCCGGCGCCCGACCGCGCGGGCGCGGCCTCGTCCGCGCCGAACGCTCCGGTGGAGATCACCTGCCGTGAGGAACGGCTGGACATCACCACCGAGTGGCATGTCGTGGGCACCGCGAAGCTGCGCAAGTACGTGACCAGCGAGGCGGTGGAGCGCCGGGTGCCGGTGGTCCGCGAGCGGGTCCGGGTGGAGCGGACGCCGGTCGGCGAGGCGGAGCGGGCCTCGTTGAGCGACAAGGACATCGCCGAGGCGGTGGAGGAGGTCACGCTGCGCGAGGAGCGGCCGGTGGTCCGCAAGTACCTGGCGCCGATCGAGCGGGTCCGCCTGGTCGTCGAGCGCTACACCGACGAGGAGGTGATCCGGGACGAGCTGCGGCGCGAGCACGTCGAGGTCCACGACAACACCACGGCCGCCCCGGCCCCGGGCCCCTCGTCCAACCACACCCCGTCCGCCACACCCGACGGCGCCGCCGGGCGCCCGGGTGGCGGCGAACACGCGGGCGCCGGCGGGCACTTGGGCGCCGACGAGCCGTCCCGGCCGGCCCCGCTGAGGCCGCTCGCCTGACGGTCCGACCCAGGGACCCCGGACCTCCAAGGTCCGGGGTCCTTCGACTTTGCCAAAGCTTCACCGATCGATATTTGACACACTGAAGTATCTCCCGGCATGGTTGCTTCAGTTCATTCACTATGTACGGGAGGAAGCAACCGTGAGTGAGGCACCACAGCCCACCACCGCGGCCGAGAAGCAGAGCAGCGCCCGGGTCCTGCCGGCCCTCATCCTGGCGATGCTGTCGTTCAGCGTGGTGCAGACCGCGGTCGTTCCGATCCTGCCCTCGCTGGCCAAGGAGCTCGACGTCTCGGGCTCCAGCATCACCTGGCTGATGACGGCCAACCTGCTCTCGGCCGCCGTGCTGACCCCCCTGCTGGGCCGCTTCGGCGACCTGCGCGGTCGCAAGCCGATGCTGCTGATCTCGCTGGCCGGTCTCGTCGCGGGCTCGGCGCTCGCCGTCAGCACCCACTCCTTCACCTGGCTGGTCGTCGCCCGCGTCCTCCAGGGCGCCGGCGGCGGCGTGCTGCCGCTGGCCATCAGCATCGTCCGCGACGAGCTGCCGAAGCAGAAGGTCACCGGTGGCGTCGCCGCCATCAGCGCCTCGATGGGCGTCGGCAGCGGCCTCGGCCTGGTCGCCACCGGCCTGCTGCTGGAGCACTGGAGCTACAAGTCGATCTTCTGGATGGGCCTGTTCTTCGGCCTGCTCGCGGTCGCCCTGGTCGCCTTCCGGGTCCCCAGCGACCCGGTGACCGACAAGGAGGGCGGCGCCGACCCGCTCGGCGCGATCACGCTGGCCGGCTGGCTCTCCGCCCTGCTGGTCGCGGTCAGCCAGGGCAACACCTGGGGCTGGACCTCCACCAAGACGCTCGGCCTGTTCGCCGTCGCCGCCGTGATCGCCCTGATCTGGGGCGTCATCGAGGTCAAGGTCAAGCACCCGCTGGTCGACATGAAGATGATGTCCCGCCCGGCCGTCGCCTTCACCAACCTGGCCGGCCTGCTGATCGGCTTCGGCATGTACGGCTCGTTCATGGTGATCAGCAACTTCGCCCAGACCCCGGAGAAGCTCACCCACTACGGGTTCACCGCGACCGTGCTGCACGCCGGTGTCATGCTGCTGCCGTCCGCGCTCGGCTCGATGGTCGCCGCCCCGGTCGGCGCCCTGCTGATCGCCCGTCGCGGCCCGCGCCTGCCGCTGGTCCTCGGTGGCGTCCTCGGCGCCGTCGCGATGGCCTACCTGGCCGTCCGCCACAGCCACGAGGCCGACATCTACACCGCCTCGGCGATCTTCGGTCTCGGCATCGGCCTCGCCTTCTCGGCGATGCCGGCCTACATCAACGGCGCCGTCCCGGTCGAGCAGAGCGGCATCGCCAACGGCATGAACGCCGTGCTGCGCACCGTCGGTGGCGCGATCGGCACCGCCGTGATGGCCGCGATCCTCACCGGCGACACCATGAAGCTGCCGATCCCGGTCTCGCTGCCCACCCTGGACGCCTACAAGCACGCGTTCTGGGTCGCCGCCGCGGTCTGCGCGATCGCCGGCGCCGTCCCCTTCCTGATCCGCAGCGTCAAGCCCTCCGTCACCGTCGCCGGTGGCAAGGGTGCGGCGGACCTCAGCCCCAGCCCCGAGCTGGTCAAGACCGACGCCTGACGAGGCGTCCACCCCCCGCGCCCAGGGACAGGGCGCGGGGACCGGTCCCCGAACGGTCGACGAGGGCATCGCGACCGCCCGAGGGCCGGCCGTGCACGCGGCCCCACCCGGCCCCCCTGCCGGGTGGGGCCGCTCCGTGCGTTCCAGGGTGGTCAGCCCACCGCCGGTTCACCGCCGCCCGCCCCGGCCGACGGCCCGTCCTCGTCGCCGCGCAGCGGCAGCGGACGGGCCGGCTCCAACGCCGGGTCCTCCACCGCGAAGGTCCGCACCCGGCCCGGTCCGCTCCACGGCGTCTCGAACCGCACCGTCACCCGGCCGACTCCGCTGCCCTGCACCCACCCCGGGCCGAGTTCGGCGTGCCGCACGTCCTGGCCCGGCATCCAGTGCCGCGCCACGACCACCGCGGGCTCCGGGGCCTCGTCCTCCCGGGCGTCGGCCTCGACCGCCCCCGGCTCCCCCGCCTCCTCCCGGACGGCCTGCGCGAAGAGGTCCTCCTGGGTGTAGTCCGCCAGCTGCGAGACCCCGACCCCGAGCAGCCGGACGCCGCCGGTGATGTCCACCTGGGAGGCCAGCCGGCGGGCCGTCTCGACGATCACCGTCTCGTCGTCCGTCGGACCGCGCAGGGTCTCCGAGCGGGTCAGCGTGGAGAAGTCGAACCGCCGCACCTTCAGCACCACCGTGCGCCCCGACCGTCCGGCGGCGCGCAGCCGCCGCACGCACCGCGCGGCCAGGACGTCGACCTCGCGCAGCACCCGGTCCCGGTCGGCGAGGTCCACCTCGAAGGTGTCCTCCACCGACACCGATTTGGCGTCCTGGTCGGCCACCACCGGCCGGTCGTCCAGCCCCAGCGACATCTGGTGGACACCGGCGCCGTGCGCCCTGCCCAGCAGCTGCACCAGCTCGGACTCCCCCGCCTCGGCGAGGTCGGCCACCGTGTTCAGCCCCGCCCGGCGCAGGACCTGCTCGGTGGCCGGGCCGACGCCCGGCAGCGCCCGCACCGGCATCGGGCCCAGCACCTCCCGCTCCTGGCCCGGCTCGACCAGCACCAGGCCGTCCGGCTTGGCCTGCTCCGAAGCGATCTTGGCCATCAGCTTGGACCCGGCCGCCCCGACCGAGGCGGTCAGCCCGGTGCGCCGGTGGATGTCCGCCCGGAGGTCCTCCGCGAGGGCCGTCACCAGGTGCTCCCCCGTCCCGTGGTCCGCCGCCAGCAGCGCCGGGCCGTACGGGCCCGCCTCCAGGTCGACGAAGGCCTCGTCCAGGCTGAGCGGCTGCACCAGGGGCGACAGCTCCCGCAGCAGACCCATGACCAGCTCGCTCACCGCCCGGTAGGCCTCGAACCGCCCGGACAGGAAGGCCGCGTTCGGGCAGAGCCGGCGCGCCTGCGCCATCGGCATCGCCGAGTGCACCCCGAACTTCCGCGCCTCGTACGAGGCCGTGGAGACGACCCCCCGGCCGCCCAGGCCGCCGACGATCACCGGCTTCCCGCGCAGGCTCGGCTTGGCCGCCTGCTCCACCGCCGCGAAGAAGGCGTCCATGTCGAGGTGGATGATGCTCGGCAGTGACCGCACCCGCCGATCATGCCGCACGGGTCCGACAGCGCGGCCGAACCCCGCCGCCGCCTCAGCCCCGCGCGCTCCCCGCGTCGGCCAGCGCCTTCGGGATGCCCTCCTCCCGGGGCCCGAGGAAGAACGGGTCCGGCCGCAGCCAGGCGTTCAGCAGCGCCTTGCCCGCCCCCGGGATCTCCCGCAGCCCGCCGTACAGCCAGGTGGCGTCGTGCAGCTCCGGCACCCCGACCGCGTACGCGTCGATGCCCGCCGCCTCACAGAGCGCCAGCGCCCGCCGGACGTGGAAGTCCTGGCTGACCAGGACCGCCCGGTCCACCCCGAACACCCGGCGCGCCCGGGTGCAGGAGTCCCAGGTGTCGAAGCCCGCGTAGTCGCCCACCACCCGCACCTGCGGCACCCCGTGCTCGATCAGGTACTGCCGCATCGCGTCCGTCTCGTCGTAACCGGCCCGCCCGTTGTCACCGGTGACCAGGATCGCCTGGACCTTCCGCTCCCGGTACAGGTCGACCGCCGCGTCCAGCCGGTGCGCCAGGTACGGCGACGGCCTGCCCTCGAAGAGCCCGGCGCCGAACACCACCGCCACCGGCGCGTTCGGCGCGGCCCGCACGGTGCCGACCCGGTCGCCCGCCGAGACCCACAGCCAGGCGCTCGGTGCCAGGGCCAGCGAGCAGAGCACGGTGACGAGTTGGAAGATCCTGCGCTGGGTGCGCCGCTGCCGCAGCCGGACGCCGAGCCGCCGCGCCCGTCGCCGCAGCAGGCCGGGTATGCCGGAGCCGAACCGCACGTGCCCTCCCTGGGTCGATGATCCACCGGGCACGACGAGGCCGTGGGCCCGGACGGTTCCCCGTCCGGGCCCACGGCCTCGTGATTCTGCGGCGCCGTGACCACGAGGCCCCCTGCTCCCGCGGCTCAGACCGCCCGGTTGCGGCGCTGCGCCAGCTCGTCCCCCGGATCGTGGCCGACCACGGTCTCGCCGGTGTCGGTCCGCTCCGCGTGCAGGCGGCCGAGGGCCAGCTCCAGCTCCTGCCAGACGGCGCCGACGGCGATGCCGAAGACCCCTTGACCACCCTTCAGCAGATCGACCACCTGCTGCGGTGTGGTGCATTCGTACACGGTCGCGCCGTCACTCATCAGCGTCAGCCCGGTCAGGTCGCCGGCCTCGGCGGACTGCAGATGGGCGACCGCCACCCGGATGTTCTGCAGGGACACACCCGCGTCCAGCAGCCGCTTGACGATCTTCAGCAGCAGGATGTCGCGGAAGCTGTAGAGCCGCTGGCTGCTCGCCGGATAGACCGAGCGGACGCTGGGTTCCAGCAGCCCCGTCCTGGCCCAGTAGTCCAGCTGGCGGTAGGTGATCCCGGCCGCCGCACAGGCCGTCGGGCCGCGGTAGCCGATCAGCTCGGAGGTGGGGGCCGGCCGCTCGGAGGCGGGCGCGAGCCGCTCGATGGCCGGCTGGCCCGGCTGGACGGCCGGGAACCGGCCCACCCGGGGCAGGTCCGTCCGGGGCAGTTCAGCCACGCTGCGGGCGGCGCGCGGCATGTGCACGGTGCACAGGCCTCCCACGGCCGCTTCATCGCCGGTGCCGGTCATGCCTACCTCCGTCCACTCGTCCTGCGGGCAACCCAGACTGCGGGCGACAGGCACCCGGGCAGCCACTCCTGACGGTAGGCAGTCCCCTATGACCCGTCAACGATCGCCACGCCGGGCAGGACAAACAGCGTCACTCAGGAGAGTGGTTTTTCGTTCCCCTAGTGTGGGTAGGTGGACACTATTTGGCAAAACGGACGAACGAATTCGGCAGGACGGCCACGGCCTGCCCTACCGACGCTCCGCGCCGGGTCCGTACCACGGCGGACTACTGCGGCGTGCCGCCGCCGAAGTCCTCCGGAGAGACCTGGTCGAGGAACTCGCGGAACTTCTCGACCTCGTCCTCCTGCTCGTCCGGGATCGCGATGCCCGCCTCGGCGAGCACCTCCTCGCTCCCGTAGATCGGCGTACCGGTCCGCAGGGCGAGGGCTATCGCGTCGGACGGCCGGGCACTGACCTCGACCCCGCCCGTGAAGACCAGCTCGGCGTAGAACACGCCCTCGCGCAGGTCGGTGATCCGCACCTCGGTGAGCTGCTGGCCGAGCGCCTCCAGGACGTCCTTGAAGAGGTCGTGCGTCAGCGGACGCACCGGCGTCATGCCCTGCTGGGCGAAGGCGATCGCGGTCGCCTCGCCGGGACCGATCCAGATCGGCAGGTACCGATCGCCCCCGACCTCCCGAAGCAGCACGATCGGCTGGTTGGAAGGCATCTCCACCCGGACACCCACGACGTCGAGCTCATTCACACACGCAACCCTATGGCCCTCGCCCCGGATATGAAAGCGCAGAGCCGACAGCGCTGGTCAGCGGGGTCGGCGCGTCACGAGCGGGCCCGCAGACCGGCCTGCACCATGGCGGCGTGCAGCCGGACGGAGAGGGTCGCCAGCTCCCGCGCCGTGGCCTCGGCGTGCGCCCGGGTCTGCGGGTTGCGGTGCCGGCGCAGAGGCGCCACCACCTGCTCCACCAGGGCGATCTCACGGTCGGCGGCGGCCTTCATGGCCCGCAGGTGGCGCGGCTCCAGTCCGTACCGGCCCAGTTCCGCGACCAGCCGGGCCACCTGTAGCGCCTCGCCGTCGTAGCCGCCGTCCGATCCGGCCGCGACCAGCCCGTAGGACTCCCACTCCACCAGCTCGCCCTCACCGGCCTCGGCGGCGGCCAGCAGCTCGGCCCGGCCCAGCCGGACCCCGACCGCGGCCTCGGCGGCCGCCACCAGCTCGCGGTCCGCCTCCTCCATCGGCCCGGGGCGGGCCTCCGCGGCGGGCAACGCCGGTGGGGCCTCGCCGCGCTCGATAGCGTCCAGGTGTTCGCGGATCACCCGCAGCGGCAGGTAGTGGTCACGCTGCATCCGCAGCACGTAGGCCAGCCGCTCGACGTCGGCCGGGCTGAACTTGCGGTACCCCGACGGCGTGCGCTGGGGCTCGACCAGGCCCTCGGCCTCCAGGAACCTGATCTTCGAGATGGTGACCTCGGGGAAGTCGTCCCGCAGGAAGGTCAGCACCGCGCCGATGCTCAGCAGTTCGTCGCCGCCGCGCCGTCGGCCGCCCCCGGCGGGCCGGTCCGGACGGATCGGCTGCCTGGGGGCCGCGACCACCCCCCGCGCGCCCTGGTCCGGCAGCGGACCGGACGACGCGGGGGTGGCCGCCCCGAGAGATGAAGGAGGGTTCGCGCTCACTCGGGCTCCTGCCGACGTTGGTTTCAGTACCCCCGGTGGTGACTGGCGAAGAACACCAGCCGGTACTTCCCGATCTGCACCTCGTCGCCGTTGTTCAGCGGCACCTCGTCGATCCGCTCACGGTTGACGTACGTCCCGTTCAGGCTGCCGACGTCGGCGACGGTGAAGCCGCCTCCCGGCGTCCGGCGGAACTCCACGTGCTTGCGCGAGACGGTCACGTCGTCCAGGAAGATGTCGCCCTGCGGGTGACGCCCGGCCGTGGTCTTGTCCGAGTCCAGCAGGAACCGGCTGCCCGAGTTCGGACCGCGCTGGACGATCAGCAGCGCCGAGCCCGGCGGCAGCGCGTCGATCGCCGACAGCACCTCCGCCGACAGGGCCGGCGTACCGGTGCCGGTGGTGGTGTTGGGGTCGTAGGACTCCAGGCCCGAGATCGAGATGGTCGACGTGGTCTCCGCCGGCCCCTCGGGCAGCGCGCCCCCGCGCAGCGCCGTACCGCAGTTCGAACAGAAGCGGGCCGCGGCCGGGTTCTGGTTGCCGCACCTGGGGCACGGAGTGGGGCCAGCCATGTTCACAGCCTCCTGGCGCGGCACACCCGACGGGTTGTGCCCGGCGTACGGGTCCGGGGCAAACCCTCCACCAGAGGTTGAGGGTCCTGACGGGAAACCTATGCGCGGGGCGCCGGAGGGGTCAACCGACGCGCCGTAGCCCGCCTGATTGCCCGCGTACTGCGCGTCGCCACCGTCCCGGAACATCGGACGCTCGGCGTACTGGCCGCCCTCGGGAGCGGGACGCATGCCCGGCACGGCGGGCTCTTCGTCGGCCCGGCGGTGACGCGCGGTGGGTGCCTCCACGGCAGCCGCGTCACGGCCCTTGTTACGACCGAACAACTTCGAGAAGAAACTCACGGGCGAATCCCCTTGCGTGTGACAGACCCGCCCGCGGGGCAGGGTGAGAACCTCGGACAGGCTGCGGGCCCGGTCGCGGATCGGGCCTGCTGGAGTGGTACTCCGACGTGTGATGTTCCGGCTTGTGCTGGTGCGGACCAGTCTCGCCCACCTGACGGCGGTACCCCGCACCGGGGGGTACCGGCAGATGACGGACCGTTCGGCAGGTACCTCGTCACTTCGGAGCCGGCTTGGCGTACTGCGGCGTCTTCAGGTCGAGGAGGGCGTCGACGAGCACCTTCTGCTGCGGGGAGATGGTCGCGCGGGCCTGATGACTCTCAAGAGTACGGACCACACCTCCCGGAATGTTCAGTGCGGGTGTGAGGTCCTGCGGGTTCCCCACCACGGTGAACCGGTAGGGCTGCGAGACCTTCTTCCCGTCGATCTGCACACCGCCGCCGGACACGTCCGTGAAGTAGGTGTTGACCACCACGCGCACATCGTTGATCTGAATCGCCTCCGCCCCCGCCGCTCGGAGTTCCTGCAGGGTGTCCAGCAGCATATCCGCCTTCACCTGCCCTTGGGGATCATCGACTGTCAGTACGATGCCCGGACCAGTGGCTTTGACGGTCCCGGCGAGCACGCCGAGCTCCGTCACCTTCTTCCTGGTCTGCTCCTGGGCCTCCTTGGCCTGGTTGGAGCTGTTCTCCAACGTGGCCAGGGACTGCTCCAACTCCGCCTTCTCCTGCTGGAGACGCTGCTGGCGGCCGTCCAGTTCGTCGAGGATCCGGACGAGGTCCTCCTGGCGGGCACCGCGCAGCTGGCTGTGGTGGTCGTTGGTGGAGCGGACCTGGATCGCCAGGGCGAGGCCGAGCGAGAACAGCAGCACCGCGACCACCAGCTGCCCGCGGGAGAGCCGCGGGGGCCAGAGCGCCGCCTTCATCCGCCGCCGGCCCGCGTTGCGCTCGTCGGGGGCCTTCCCGGGCTCGGTCGCCGCCTCGGGAGCGGGCTCCGGCGTGGGAGCGGGCTCGGGCTCCAGGACCGGCTCCGGCTCGGGCAGCGGGGCGCTGACGGGCTCAGGCGCCGCCTCCTCGCGGGCCTGCGCCGGCTCCTCGGCCTCGGCGTCCGCCTCCGTGCCGGCTTCGGGCGCGGCTGCCACCGGCCGCCGCGCATCCGCCGCCCGGGGCGCCGGTGCGACGGCGTCCTCGCCGCCCTGGGCCGGGGCCCCCGGCCGCACCTCGGGCGCAGGCTTCACCTGTTCGGCGGGCTCGGGCGGCGCGTTCTCCGCCGCCGGAGCCGCCCCCCGCTCCCCGCTCCCGCCCTCGCCGGCGCCCGCCCGCGCGTCCGCCTTCTCGACCACCTTGTCGACAGCCTTCTCGGTCGTCTTCTCGGTCCGATCCTCGTCCGCCGGCTCCCGGCCGGGCTCAGGCGCGGAAGACATGGCGCCTGATCGCAGCGGCGTTGGAGAAGATGCGGATGCCGAGGACGACGACCACACCGGTGGACAGCTGGGAGCCGACACCGAGCTGGTCCCCGAGGAAGACGATCAGGGCCGCCACCACCACGTTGGACAGGAACGACACGATGAACACCTTGTCGTTGAAGATGCCGTCCAGCATCGCCCGGACGCCGCCGAACACCGCGTCCAGTGCCGCCACCACCGCGATGGGCAGGTACGGTACGACGGCATCGGGCACCTCGGGTTGGACGAAGAGCCCGACGACCACCCCGATCACAAGACCCAGTACGGCAATCACGGTCTGGCTGCTCCTGTCCCTGCGGGGGGCGCCCCGGTCGTGGGCGCGGTGGGCGAGTGGGCTGTCGTGGTCTTGGCGGAGCCGCTCGGCGAGCGCTTCCCCGGGGGCGAGGTGCTCGGGGTGGCCGGCCGTGAGGGCCCCGCGGACGGGCTCTGCAACCCCGTGTCGGAGGCCGTGGGGCTCGGGGAGGCCGCAGCGGGGGCGGAGGGGCTCGCCGACGGCTCCGGCGTGGCCGGCTGGGCGGTCCGCAGCGTGATGCCCACGGCGGCGGGCAGCGTGAGCTTCTTCTGGGCGGAGATCGTCGACTTGATGCCGTACTTCTCCTGCAGCAGCCGCAGGTACTGACCCGCCATGTTGCTCTCGAAGGTGGCGACCAGCTTCGACCCGTCCCCCAACGTCTGGACGTTGTAGGGCGGCACCAGCGGCCGGTTGTCGACCAGGACGGCCTCACCGGCGGCGCGGATCGCGGAGAGCGCGGTGAGCCGCTGCCCGTTGATCGACACGGCCTCGGCGCCGGACTCCCAGAGCCCGTTCACCACCAGTTGCAGATCGCGGTCGCGCAGCCGTCCGCTGTTCGAGAAGCCCTGGCCCGCGCGCGGGTCGACGTTCCCTCCGCCGCCGGTGCCGGAGGCGTCCTCCAGGACCAGCTTGACGCCCGGCCCGGTCACCTCGGCCAGACCCACCGCACCGGCCAGCGCGGCCGGGTCGCTGTCGCCCGGCGACAGTGCCTGCTGCTGGGTGGTGTCGACCTTCCGCCGCAGTTCCTGAACCTGCTGCTGGAGCCGCTCCGCCGAGCCGTTGCTGTCGTTGATCCGGTGGATCAGCGCATCGCGCTCCTTGGCGAGCGTCGGCTCGGCCTTGTGCGCGTTCACGGCGCCCACCGTCACCACCGCCCCGACCAGGGCCAGCCCGAGACCCAGCGTGAGCAGGCCGCGGGCCGTACCGGGTATCCGGCTGTCGCGGTCACCGCCCCGCGCCGCGGCCGCCTCGGCGTAACCCTCGTCCAGGCTGTGGTCCATCACGCCGGTCAGCAGGGACATCGAGGCGTCCGGACGGTTGTACCGTCCGTCACTGGCACTCGGCGTCGGCGTCGCTGGCATGCGGACCATCGTCCCATGTCCGCGGAGGGGTCCGTGCACACCCCCTGACCTGCGAAGTCACCAGAAGCGACGGATCGTTACCAAGCATGACAAACCGGGCAGCGGGGGGCGCGGCACTCGCCGCACCTCCCGCTGCCCGGCCATGTCATGGCGGCCCGGTCGTCAGCGCCCGGCGCCGTCGACCACCGTCGCCCACTCGTCCAGCAGCGCCTCGGTCGCCTCGTCGTCCGGACCCTCCGCCCAGAGGTGGGTGACCGCCTCGGCGGGATCGGGCAGCACGAGTGTCCAGCGGCCGTCCGCCTCGACCACCCGGACACCGTCCGTGGTGTCGAGCTGCCGGTTGCCGGCCGCCTCCACCACCGAACGCATGACCATGCCCTTGGCCGCCCACGGCGTCGCGATGTCCCGTCGGCGGATGTGCGCCTGCGGGATCCGCGCGTCGATCTGGCTGAGCGTGAGCTGGGTACGGGCCACCAGCCCGACCAGGCGGACGAACGCGGCCGCGCCGTCCAGCACACCGCTGAACTCGGGAACGACGAAACCGCCGCGCCCGTCGCCACCGAAGACCGTGCCCTCGGCCGAGGCCGCCTTGGCCAGGTCGTCCGGCGTGGTCGTGGTCCAGACGACCTGGGTGCCGTGGTAGGCGGCGACCTGCTCGGCGATCCTGGTGGTCGTCACGGGCAGCGCCACCTGCCCGCTCCGGCGCTCGGCCGCGACCAGGTCGAGCAGCACCAGGAGCGCCCGGTCGTCGTCGATCACCCGGCCCAGCTCGTCCACGAAGGCCACCCGCTCGCCGACCGGGTCGAACCGGACGCCGAACGCCGCCCGCGAGGAGGCCACCAGCTCGCCGAGCCTGGCCAGCCCCGCCCGCCGTTCTTCGGCGTCCTCGGTCGGCCGTGCCTCGTCCAGCCCGCTGGAGACGGTGAGCGCCTCCACGCCGAGCCGGCCCAGGATGCTCGGCAGCACGAGCCCGGCACTGCCGTGCGCCGTGTCCACCACCACCTTCAGCCCCGCCTCGCGGACGCCGGTGGTGTCCACCGCCCGCAGCAGATTGCCGGCGTAGGAGTCGAAGACGCTGGACGGGAAGGTCAGGTCGCCGATCTCGCCCGGGAACGCGCGCCGGTACTCCTGGCGGGCGTAGACCCGGTCGAGCTTGCGCTGCCCGGCCTGCGAGAGGTCGGCTCCGCGCTCGTCGAAGAACAGGATGTCCAGCGAGTCCGGCACCCCGGGCGTGGTCCGCAGGAAGATCCCGCCGGCACTCCCGCGGGCCGTGTGCTGCCGGGCCACCGGCATCGGCACGTTCTCCAGGTCGCGGACGTCGATCGCGCTGGTCTGCAGCCCCGAGATCATCGCCCGCTTGAGGGCACGCGCACCACGCGAGTGGTCACGCGCGATGGTGACGGTCGCCCCCTTCTTCAGGGTCGTCGCGTACGCACCGGCCAGCCGGACGGCCAGCTCCGGTGTGATCTCGACGTTGAGGATGCCCGACACGCCGCGCAGCCCGAAGAGGTGCTCCTGACCGCGGGACTCCCAGATCACCGAGGTGTTGACGACGGCGCCGGCCTCGATGGTCTTGAACGGGTAGACCCGGACGTTGGCGCCGATGATCGACTCCTCGCCGACCAGGCACTCGTCGCCGATCACCGCCCCGTCCTCGATCCGCGCGGCCCGCATCACATCGGTGTTCTTGCCGACCACGCAGCCCCGCAGGTTGCTCTGCGGCCCGACGTAGACGTTGTCGTGGATCACCGCCTTGTGCAGGAACGCGCCCCGCTTGACGACCACGTTGCTGCCGAGCACGGTGTGCTCGCGGATCTCCACGCCGGCCTCGACCTTGGCGTAGTCACCGATGTAGAGCGGACCGCGGAGCACCGCCTCGGGGTCGACCTCGGCGCCTTCCGCCACCCAGACGCCCGGCGAGATCTCGAACCCGTCGAGCTCGACGTCGACCTTGCCCTCCAGGACGTCCGCCTGGGCCTTGCCGTAGCTCTCGTGGGTGCCGACGTCCTCCCAGTAGCCCTCGGCCACGTAGCCGTAGACCCGCTTGCCCTCCTTCAGCAACTGCGGGAACACATCGCTCGACCAGTCGACGGACTCACCCGCCGCCACGTAGTCGAAGACCTCGGGCTCCATGACGTAGATACCGGTGTTGACCGTGTCCGAGAAGACCTGCCCCCAGGTCGGCTTCTCCAGGAAGCGCTCGACCCGGCCCTCGTCATCGGTGATCGTGATGCCGAACTCCAGAGGGTTCGGTACCCGGGTGAGACAGACGGTGACCAGAGCGTCCTTGCTCCGGTGGTACTCGATCAATTCGGTGAGATTGAAGTCGGTCAGTGCGTCACCGGAGATCACCAGAAAGGAATCGTCCTTCAGGGCGTCCTCGGCGTTCTTGACACTCCCCGCAGTGCCGAGTGGCGTCTCCTCGTTCGCATACGTGAGATGCATACCCAACTCTTCGCCGTCACCGAAGTAGTTCTTCACCAGTGAGGCGAGGAACTGTACGGTCACGACGGTGTCGGAGAGGCCATGCCGCTTCAGCAGCCGAAGCACGTGCTCCATGATCGGCCTGTTGGCGACCGGTAGCAGCGGCTTGGGCATGCTGGAGGTCATCGGGCGGAGTCGGGTGCCTTCGCCCCCTGCCATTACAACGGCTTTCATTACGGGTGCGTCCTCCTTCGCGGTGGTGGACCCTGCAGGTCCATCAAACCGTTCCAGAGGGTGTCTACCCGGAAGATTTCGTCCGACGCACCGTGGTGGCGTGGGACTTCTCTCAGATCACGTCTCAGACTGCGGACGCGGAGGAGGCGGAGCCCGCCCGGACGATCTGTCGCGCCTGGACGGCGTAGAGAATGCCGGCCCACCAGTACAGCGTGGTCCCCCACCAGATGAAGGCCCAGCTGACGGCCTCGGCCGGCCGCGCGATCCAGGTGTCGCCGGTGCCGAGCAACAGAAGCGGGAACGCGTACATCAGATTGAATGTCGCGGCCTTGCCCAGGAAACTCACCTGCAACGGGCCGTAGCCGTGCCGGTTCAGAATCGGAAGGAGACTCGCGATAAAGAGCTCACGCGCGATCAGGATCGCCGTGAGCCACCACGGCAGGATCTCACGCCAGGTCAGACCCAGCAGGGTGGAGAGGACGTAGAGCCGGTCCGCCAGCGGATCGAGCAGCTGGCCGACCCGGCTGATCTGCCCCCACCTGCGGGCGAGCTTTCCGTCGAGGTAGTCACTGATGCCGCTCAGCATCAGGATCAGCAGCGCCCAGCCGTCGTTGTTCGGCCCCTCGAACACCGGCCAGAGGATCAACCAGAGGAAGAGCGGAACACCGACCAGCCGGCCCATGCTCAGCAGGTTGGGGATGGTGAGGACGCGATCGGTCTGGACCCGCGTCTCCTGGACCTCCACCCGGGGGCCTCCTGTACCGTGTGACGACTTTTGCATGCTGACCCTACAACAGAGAAGCCCCCGTCCGGTTCCCCGGCGGGGGCTTCTCTAGAAGAATTGTTCGGCGGCGTCCTACTCTCCCACAGGGTCCCCCCTGCAGTACCATCGGCGCTGTGAGGCTTAGCTTCCGGGTTCGGAATGTAACCGGGCG
>NZ_JBVHHE010000019.1:0-157563 GCF_055561235.1 Kitasatospora sp. NPDC022856
GAACCCAGAACTCGAACGGTTCCGGCGCCGATAGTGCTCACCTGCTGGCGGCTATGGAACTGAGCATTCCCCGGTTCCATAGCTCCCATTAGGCGACGGGGGGCGTACGAGCAGACCGTGACCACGTGCTCGTCCTGTTCGAGGGTGAACCAGCCCGCGTGGACGGTGTGGCCCGCGACCGGGATCCGCCGGGGGATGACCGGCCACTGTGCAGGGTTCACGGTGATCCGGGTGACCCGGCCCCACTGCTTGTCGAGAGCCGCGGCCAGGTCGGGGAGTTCGAGAAGAAGGTCACGAGACCGAGGCCACCAGGCCCCGTCCAGCCGACCCGCCCGCCCGCCGGGCGCCAGGGAGAGCCGCAGGGCGGATTCAGAGGTGGTCGGCGCACGGTCGAGGATCGCAGTCATGATCGATGGGCCTGTCTCCGAACCCGAGCGGGGCCCGGATCCGGCATAGCCGTTCGCCGGAGATGACGCCGGTGTCAAGTGCCGGCATGCGAAGTACCTTCGGTGATGCCCAGGCTACTCCTCGTATCGTCCGAACCTCGCATGATTGATTGTGAGGCCTCCTGCCGCGTCGTCGCATCCGAGCAGGGTGGAACGACGACGGCCTGGACGCCGAGCCATAGGCCGACGTCGGCCCGGCGGTCGTAGGCGGCGGACGTGAGACATCCGCGACCGGCACCCGCCGCGCCCCGGGGGCTGATCGCCGGCCAGGTGACTCTGTTGCTGAATTCTGGCTGCGGGTTGGGCTGACTGCGGCATGATCACTCCTGTGGCCGTCTCGTGGGCAGGCGGTGGCGGGGGTGGTGTGGGTGTCGATGCAGGCGGCGGGGCTGCCGGAGGTCCCAGGTCAGACAGCGCTGGTCGCGGCGGCCTTCCCGAAGGGGACGCTGGCGATGCGGGTGCGGGAGAAGCTGGCGGAGGTCTTCTCGGACGAGCCGTTCGCGCCGGCGTTCGGGGCGCCTGGGGCGCCGGGACTGTCGCCGGGGATGCTGGCGCTGAGAACCTGACCGACCGCCAGGCTGCGGGGATGGCGGTGCGGGCGATCGACTGGAAGTACGCGCTCGGCCTGGAACTCGCCGATCCCGGCTTCGACTTCACTGTGCTGGTGAAGTTCCGGGCCCGGCTGGTCGAGCACGGCATGGAGCGCTTGGTCTTCGACCGGCTGGTGGAGCACTGCCGCCGGGAGGGGCTGATCGCGGCAGGGGGCAAGAAGCGCACCGATTCCACGCATGTCATCAGCGCGGTGCGGGACCTGAACCGCTTGGAGTTGGCCGGGGAGAGAGAGCGCGCGGCGCTGGAGGCGCTGGCCGTCGCGGCTCCGGGCTGGCTCGCGCACGGTGCCGGTGGCCGAGTGGGAACTGCGGTATGCGGCGCGGGTCGACTCGTGGCGGCTGCCCGCGTCGAAGACGAAACGGGACCGGCTGGCCGAGGTCTGCGGCCAGGACGCGCTTCAGTTGCTGCACGCGGTGCGCGAACCCACCGCGCCCGCGTGGCTGCGGCAGGTCGAGGCGGGCGAACTACTGCGGCGGATCTTCGTGCAGACCTACTACGGGCACATCGACGGACGGGGACGGGAGGTGGTCAGGAAGCGGGAGGCCGAGACGGACGGCGTCCCGCCCGGCCATCTGCGGCTCGCTTCCCCCTCCGACCCGCACGCCCGCTGGTCCGCCAAGGGAGACGAGCTGTTCCGGTGCGGCTACAAGGTCCACCTCACCGAGACCTGTGATTCTCCCGCCGAAGCCGCAGCCGGCGGTGTGCTGCGGCTGATCACAGACGTGCACACCACGGTGGCGACCGTTCCCGACGTCAAGGCGACCGCGCCTCTCCAGCAGAGCCTGAAGGAACGGGACTTGACACCGGGCGAGCACTACCTCGACTCCGGCTACCCTTCCGCCGACCTGGTCACCGACGCCGCTCGCGAGGGCATCACCATGGTCACCCCGCTACTGGCCGATCACTCACGGCAGGCCCGGGCCGCCGAGGGCTTCGACAAGAACGCCTTCCGCATCGCCTGGGCAGCGCGGCAGGTCCGCTGTCCCGAAGGCCGCACCAGTACCGGCTGGTATCCGGTCCAGCAGCACGGCAGGTCGGCGAGCACTACGAACTCGCCGCCCTCAACAGCCGCTCCTGGCAGAACGGCTGCCTCGGCTCCACCGAAACCACCCGCACCGGCGCCTACGACACCCGCACCGACGACCTCGGCGACTGGATCAAGTTCGTCCGCTCCAGCACGATGCCGCCCCAGGCCCCGGTGTCCTGCGCTGGTTCCTCTCCGACTCGGCCCAGTCGAACGTCTCCACCCGGGCCACGGACGGCTCCACTACCTCCGTCTCCTACGGCGACGGCGACTTCCCGGTCACCGGCGACCGGAGCGGCAGCGGCAAGTCGACCCAGGGCATCGTCGTCCACGGCCGGTGAGGCGCCGCCCACCCGCCCGGACCGACACCGTGGACACCAGAAGCCGCCAGCCGTGGAACAGCCGGACCAGCCCCCGCCCGGGGCGCGGTCCGATCAGGCCCGGGGGGCCCACCGCCATCCCGGCATCGATGTGGGAAATGATCTTCGGAGTGATGGGAACGCCCACGTCGCCGGGCTGGTGTCGCTGCAGGTCAACGGATTCTGTCGGATGGCCTCGACGACCTCCGCGGAGTCCTACACGGCACCCCACCCCTCCGGCCCAGCCCCGCTCCGCTCCTGATGCCACGACCCACGGAGCCTCGGACCCGGTCACAGCCGTGCGGCCGTGCGGACCAGGCCGGCCAGCGCGAGGGAGCGGCTGTGCGCGGGCCAGGCGATGTGGGTCACCACGGAAGGTGCGTCGACCAAGGGAACGGCCGCGTGCTCGGCCCACAGCCAGGAGCGGGCGGAGTCGGGGACGACCGCCACGGTGCGCCCGAGGGCGATCAGCTGGGCCAGTTGTGTCTGGTTGTGGATCTCGGGGCCGGGGCCGGGTGCGTAGGTGCCGCGGGTGGGCCAGCGGGCGAGCGGCAGACCGGGGACGTCCCTGACATCGGCCAGCGACAAGGTCTCGCGGGCGGCGAGGGGGTGCCCGGCAGGCAGGACGGCGACCTGCCCCTCCGCCGCCAGTACCTCGCTGTCGAACCCGGCGAGGGAGTTCCACGGTGTGTACATGAGCGCGACATCGGCGCGTCCGTCGCGCAGCATCTCCTCCTGCTCGCAGATCCCGCCCGGCAGCACCTCGATCTCGGCACTGTCGGGCTCGGCCGCGTAGGCGTCGAGAAGCTTCCGCAGCAGTTCATGGGAGGCTGCGGCCTTCACCGCGAGGACCAGGCGGTCGCGGGGGCCGCCGGGGCTGTCGGCACCACCGGCGCGCCGGGTTCGGCGAGCGGCGGCGACGGTCGCGTCGAGGGCCGCGCGGCCCTCGTGCAGCAGCACCTCCCCCGCACCGGTCAGGCGGACACCACGGCGGTTGCGCTCCAGCAGACAGACTCCCAGGCGCCGTTCGAGCTGCTGGATCGCCCGCGACAGCGGCGGCTGGGCCAGGCCGAGGCGCTTGGCGGCGCGTCCGAAGTGCAGTTCCTCGGCGACGGCCACGAAGTACCTCAACTCGCGGGTTTCCAGGGTGTCCACGGCCGCAGCTTACGCGGTGATACCCGGCAGGTATGACAGGACACCGTATCGGTGTTGGCCACGCCTTTCGTCCGAGGACCACCATCATCAGCATGAGCGAAACGATGATCGCGCTGGTGACCGGCGCGAACAAGGGCATTGGGTACGAGATAGCGGCCGGGCTGGGCGGTCTCGGGTACCGCGTGGGCGTGGGAGCCCGTGACGAGGCCCGTCGCGAAACCGCCGTCGGCACACTGCGCGCCCTCGGCGTGGACGCGTTCGGGGTGCCGCTGGACGTGACCGACGACCGCAGCGTCACCGATGCGGCGGAGCTGGTCGAACGGCTGGCCGGACGCCTGGACGCCCTGGTCAACAATGCCGGGATCTCGGGCGAGATGGGCCCCGGGTGGGAGCAGGACCCGACCGCGCTCGATCTGGAAGTGCTCCGCACGGTGGTGGACACCAACGTCATGGGTGTCGTCCGGGTGACCAACGCGATGCTGCCGCTGCTGCGGCGCTCCGCCTCCCCACGCATCGTCAACGTCTCCAGCAGCGTCGGCTCCCTGACCCGGCAGGCGGACCCCGACACCGAGGTCGGTCCGATCATGGCGGCCTACGCTCCGTCGAAATCCTTCCTCAACGCCCTCACGCTGCAGTACGCCCGGCGGTTCGCCGGCACCGGCATCCTCGTCAACGCCGCCTGCCCGGGCCTGGTCTCCACCGACTTCACAGGCTTCCACGGACCCCGAACCCCCGCACAGGGCGCGGCTACGGCGATCCGGCTCGCCACACTGCCCGACGGCGGCCCGAGCGGTTCGTTCTTCGAGGACGACGGCGTCGTCCCCTGGTGACCGGCCCACCGAGGCGAACAGGTCGACGGCTTCCTGGCGACGCCCGCGGCGTTGGCGTGTACGGGGTGGGAGGGTGCATGGTGTCACCATGTCCGAACGCCGCGACCGCCGCCGTCTTCACGCCCGCGCCCGAGCTCTCGGGGTACCCATCGAGCAGGCCGGCCGCCGCGCCTCCCTGCGCAGGCCCGGACCGCCGACCGCGGAACCCGTGTGGCCGCGTACCGCGATTCCTGACCGGGACGAGGCTCCTGCCGTCGTCCGGGCGGTGCCTCCGGTGGCGGTGGCGTGCTGCACGGTCTCGCGCGACCGGCAGGTCACGGACGGCGGGACGGTGGTCGTACTGACCCGCCACAGGGCCGACTGTCCGATCTGGTCCGCCCGCTGAGCGTGGGGCCCGGACAGGCCCAGCCGGCGTCGGGCCGAGTGGCTCCCGAGGCGTGAAAGGCGGCGACGGCCGCTTTCGCGGCCCGGGCGGCCATGGGTCCGTGGCCGAGGCCGCCGCCGGCCGGGTCGCTCCCCCGGCGAACCACCTCCCCGAGGCCGTGCCGAGGTCGTCGAGGGCACCGGTGTCCTGGAGTCCAGGCACCGGCGGGCCCTGACTCCACCGTGCTGGACGACGCGGTCGCCGCCCAGGACACCCTCGCCCAGATCATCGCCGCGGTCCGGGTGGGGGTTCTGAGGTCCCCGGCGCCGGCGAGGTGGCCGCCCGCCGTGCACCGCCCACGAGTACGCCGAGCCCGGCAGGCCCCGCACCGCTTGGAACGACGGGCAGACCCGAGCCGACCTCCTCGCGCCCGGCCCGGCGCCGCGCCCTACGGTGGAAGGAGTCGACCGACGGAGCCGCGTGACCGCACTGCCCGTGAGGACGGTGAGATACATGTGCCGATGGCTTGCCTACTCCGGTTCCCCGATCATGTTGGAGGAGTTGCTGTACAAACCCGCCCACTCGCTGATCGACCAGAGCCGCCACGCCCGGATGGGCGTCGAGACGACCAACGGCGACGGGTTCGGCGTCGGCTGGTATCCGGACGAGCCGCGCGACATCGACGGCGCCACGGATCCGGCGGTCTTCCGAGCGGTGGGCCCCGCGTGGAGCGACCGCAACCTGCACGAGCTCGCACACTGCGTGCGCTCGCCGCTGTTCCTCGCCCACATCCGTGCCTCCACCGGCACGGCGGTGCAGCAGACCAACTGCCATCCCTTCCGTTACGGACAGTGGCTGTGGATGCACAACGGCGCGATCCATGACTTCCCGAAGCTCAAACGCGACCTCGCACTCGAGGTCGCCGCCCCCCTCTACCCCTCCATCGAGGGCTCCACCGACTCCGAGCTGATGTTCTATCTGGCGCTGACCTTCGGGCTCCGGGACGACGTACCGGGAGCCGTCGAGCGCATGGCCGGCTTCGTCGAGGCGGTCGCCGCCCGGCACGGCGTCCCCAACGCCCTGCAGATGACGGTCGGCGTCTCCGACGGTAGGCGGCTGTGGGCGTTCCGCTACTCGACCGAACGCGCGTCCCGTTCGCTGTTCTTCAGCACCAGCGTCCACGCGCTACGCGCCCTGCATCCGGACAGCACCGTCCTGCGGCGGGTGTCCGAGGAGACCCGCATCATCGTCTCCGAGCCCCTCGGTGACCTGCCGGGCGCCTGGAACCCCGTCCCCGAGTCCTGCTACGGGCTCGTACAGGAAGGCCACGACTCGATCCACGTGTTCCGGCCGGTCCGGCCCTGAAACAGCGCCGGTTCGCCCCCGGCACGACGACTCGGGCCGAGGCCCCCGCCCGGCGGCCGGAAGGCCGACGACGGCGACAGCGCCTCGCACGGGTTCGAGACGAGCCGCGTCGGGGTCGTCATGCCGTCACCCGCTGCGCTCCGCTGCCCCGTGCCGGGGGCGGAGCCGACGCGGTGCCGCTCGGGATGTCGCCCCTCCGGCCGTCGGCCCCCACGTGCCCGCTGGGCCGCGGATCGCCGGGGCAGGTCCTACGACTGCCCCCGGCCGGAGAATCACCTGGTCCACGCCTACCCGAGACCTGGCGAGGCCTCAAGCAGGCGGTCCACGGCCTGGTTGGCTGAATCTCGCCCCCGGTCGGCGGGCCGACGCCCGTGTGGTCCCGGCCGCGCGGGGAACGCGGGCTCCCGTGCGGCGCCGGACACGAGGTCCGGCGCCGCACGGCCGGACGAGAGAGGGCGATCCTCATGATGGCGACAGTGGCGGTGCTGGCTCTGACGATCCTGCTCTTCAGTGCCGAACTCGGTCTCACCGTGGCGGCGGCGGGCCTGGCGAGTCGGTACGGGCGGTCGGCCGCGCGCCGCCGGCGATGACCGGCCGGATCCGGCCCACCGGTGCCCGGGCCTCACCGCCCCGCGTCGCCGGGGGTGTCCGCCGCAGGGGCCGCCGTCCTCCTCCTCATCACGGCGCGGCCGGCCAGCGACCCGCCGTAGATGGTGTGCCCGACGCCGATCAGCCAGGACTGCACGGTGAGGACCGTTCCGACCGTCCCGTAGGAGAGGGCGTTGGAGACCAGCAGCGGCGCGAGGACGAGCCGGGAGAAGTACCGCAGTCCGGCCGGCGCGGCCATCGTGGCCACAGCTCCGGGCAGCAGCCACGACCACGGCACCCGTGAGCCGAGCAGGAGGTGCCGCAGACACCAGAACGGCAGGACGCCGCCGAGCAGCGTGGCCCCGAGGCGCAGGACCGGCTGCGCGGTGCTCTCCCGCCAGGGAGTGCCGCTCCAGGCGGCGACGAGGATGTAGGCGGTCAGACCGGCGAGGCCCGGGCCTGCCGCCACACGGCGTGCCAGGGGCCTCGTTCGAGGTCCCAGATGCGCTCGTAGACGGTCTGGACGGATGCCATCAGGGAGATCCCGAAGACCGCCGGCGCGGCGACGCTGATGCCGGTGGTGGTGCTGAGGATCTGACCCCGGGAGACGAAGAGGCCGCTGGTGGCCCGCGCTCCGCGGCCGGTCAGCCCCAGGCCGTCGGTGATCCACCGGCTGATTCCGACGCCACGCGTCTGCGACGCCGCCGCGATCACGATCAACAGGAGCACCGGCGTGACGAAGAACAGCGCGGCGAAGGCCATCGAGCGCTGGAGGAGTTCCACCGCGCGGCCCCGCCGCCAGATCTCGTCCACCACGGCGGTCGCCCCGCGCCACCACCCCCGTGCTCCGGCCGCACCCGTCACGCCCGCTGCCCGATGCCGACCCTCAGCCATGGCGGCCTCCACACCAACGACTCCACACCGGCTCCTACCCGGACCGGGCCGACGAAGACGGACCGGACCGGCGGCGCCGCCTTTCGGCAGGCCCGACGCCGACACCCCGCCCGACGGGAGCGAGGTCCTGGCAGGCCCCGGGCGCTGCCTCCGACCCGGCCGTCGCGCCCCGCGGGTCCCAGGAGCCCAGTACCAAGACAACCTCGGTCCGCCCTGCCCACCGATCGGACCGCCCGCCCGGACGCCGTGCCGTTTCGTTTCCCGGACTGCCACCGAGCGGAAAGGCTTCGCTCCCGGTGCTGCGCGAACGGCGTCCGACCGGGAGAGTGGGCCGGGACCGGCACTCGGCCACACTCAGGGAAAGGCATCAGTGGAATCCGGACTTCGCATCGCCAGCCACCAGAGCGCACCCGGTGTGCGGCGGGTCGCACTCGACGGGGTCGCCGACATGGATACGGCTGACGTCCTGCGTGCCGCGCTGGACGACGGACTCGGTGCCCCTCCCCTCCCGCAGGCCCTGGTCGTGGACTGCGACAAGCTGAGCTTCTGTGCGTCGGCCGGGCTCAACGAGTTCCTGCGGGCCCGGATGACCGCCGTCGGCCTGGGCATCGCCTTCCGGGTCGCCGCGCCGCAGGACCAGTTGCGCCGGCTGCTGCGCCTGACGGAGACCGACACCCTCCTGGGAGTGCCGCCCGTCCCCGCGTCCGAACCGTCCAGGCCGTTCTGACCCCCGGGCCCGACGGCGGGCGACGACCGGCCGACGACCGGCCGACGACCGGCCCGACGATCACCGCCGTTCGGCGCCGACCCCCTTGAGCGCGAGCGACGGCGCCCGGCCGTACACCGAGCGGTAGAGGGCGGCGAACCGCCCGGAGTGGGCGAACCCCCAGTGCGCGGCGATCTGCGTGACGGTCACCCCGGCGTACGGGTCGGCGGCGGCGAGGTCCGCGTGCGCGCGTTCCAGCCGGACCCGGCGCAGAAACCCCAGCGGCGTGGTCCCCGCGTGGCGACGGAACGCGTACTGCAGTGCGCGCGGGGTCACCCTCACGGCGGTCGCGATGTCGGCGAGCGCGATGTCGCGGTGGGCGTTGTCCTCGATGAACGAGACCGCCCGCCGAAGGGTGCCGCTGTCGGCGTCGCGGGTGTCGACGCGCGCGGGCGCGGTCCTGACGGTGTGGGGCAGCGAGGCCAGCACCACCGCCGCGAGGTGCTGCGCGGCGGTGGAGACGGCCAGCGCGCCCGGGAAGGACGCCGCGTCGTTCAGGACCGCGTCGCGCACGTAGGCGATCGCGGCGCCGAGTCGCTTGTTCCCGGCCTCGGTGACCGCCCGGGAGCCCGTCAGCCTCACCGGTCCCGGCCCGGCTGCTCCGCCGGCGGCGGCCATCCGGTCCAGCAGGGCCGGATCGAACATCGCGATGGTGTAGCGCGCCGACCGTACCTCGCCCTGGTACGGGAGGTCGGGCTGGGCGAGGAGGAACGTCTCCCCCGGGCCGTACACCGTCTCCCGGCCGTCCGTCCGGTCCACCAAGGTCCCGGCGTGCATGCTGACCAGGCAGATCCTGCCCAGGCTGCCGGCGTCGTACCCCATGTCGAAATTGACGGCGAGACGGTCCACGCTCAGCGGGCCCGCCGCTCGACGGGTGACCCGCACCTGCGCGTCACTCACCGATCCACCGATCCGCATCGGGGTGTACGCGGACGACAGGAAGGCCTCCGTCGCGTCCAGGCTGCCACTGCGGAAGTCCACACTCTCCATGCCCCGATCCTGCCAGGGAATCCCGGCGCTCGAAACGAGGTCGCGGGAGCGCGACCCGCAGGCGACTCCCGCCCCTCCCGCGCCGGCGCGGGAGCTGAGGACCGGGCGTACGGGGACAGAGCGCGTTCGTGTGGCGGCGAGGGCGCCGAGCCTGCCAGGCGGCCCCCGGCCGGAGCGCGGCAGCCGCCGAGGGGGCACCGTGCCGAGTGAACTCCGTCTCCCCGACGGGGGTTGTGGCCGGACGGCGGCGGCCCTCGGGTGCCGGCCGGGCACCCCCGGGGCCACTGTCCTCCGGCGGGACCGGCATCGGTCGTACGGCAGAGCGTGAGCTCGCGCTCCCGGGCATCGCTGTTCAGGCGTCACTGCAGGGGCGTCACTGTTCAGGCGCTGGTCCGGGCGAGCATGGAAGCCAGCCGCCGCACCGCCTCCTCGGCCTGGGTGAACTGCTCCGCGGTGGGGACGACGGTGTTGAACGTCGGGCCGTCCCCCGCCGGCAGGGCCCGCCAGTGCAGGACGGGGGAGAGCGCCGCGCTGCACCCCGCCAGGAACCAGGCCAGGCGGCCGTGGGTGCGGGCCAGGCCGATCGCCAGCACGGCGAGCGCCTCGCGCAGCCGCTCCAGCCGCTGGGGCTCCACCGCATCCGCCCGGCCGCCCTCCGGGCCGACCACCCCGAGGCCGGCGGCCACCTCGCGGGCCAGCGCCCGGTCCCTCGGCGTGAGGTCCCACCCTGCCGTCCCGAGCTGCTCTTCCGCCTCCGTGATCAGCCCCAGGATCTCCACCCGCATGTCCATCCCCGCACGATAGCGGCAGCACCGGCCGCGCCGACACGGCCCGGCCGAGGGCACTTCGGGGAGGGAGTCGGAGGCCCGTCGGCGGGAGTTCCCGGACGAGGTGGTGGTGCGCGGGGGCCGCGCGCTGGGCGTGCGCACCGCCGACGGGCCAGTCCCACCGGGCCCGCCGTGCCGTCCTCGCGGACGTTCCGGCGCCGACCCTGTACGGCGCCCTGGTGGGGTGGGAGCACCTGCCGCCCCGGACGCGCGCGGATCTCCGGCGCTTCCAGTGGGACTTCTCCACGGTCAAGGTCGACTGGGCCCTCGACGGCCCCGTCCCCTGGACCGCGCCCGAGGCGGCCGCGGCCGGGACGGTGCACCTGGGCGCCGACCTCGACGAGTTGAGCGACTACGCGCTGCAGTTGAGCACGGGGCGGCTGCCGCGCCGCCCGTTCGCGCTCCTGGGGCAGATGACGAACCCCGATCCCGGCAGGTCCCCCGCCGGCACCGAGTCCGCCTGGGCCTACACCCACGTCCCCCAGGTGATCAGGGACGACCTGGGGGACGCCGGCATCACCGGCCGCTGGGACACCCGCGAGACCGAGGCGATGGCGGAGCGGATCGAGGACCAGGTGGAACGGTTCGCCCCGGGCTTCAGGGACCGTATCGTCGCCCGGCTCGTGCTCACCCCGCCCCTCCTGGAGGAGCGCGATCCCAGCCTGGTCGGCGGCGCGATCAACGATCGCGTTCACCCTCGTCCCGTGGGGCGCCGACACCCTGGTATTCCTCGACGAACACCCCCTCACCGGCCCGGGAACCCGGCTCCGGCCGGTCGCACGGCGATCCCCGCTACCGCGGCAGGGATCACGGGCGCGGGTGAGGGCCGTGGAGAGGCGGGCGGGGCCGGCTTCCCGGGGACCGTCGGAGCGGGCGCACCGGCGCCCGGAGCGGCGGCGTACGAGCCGTTCCCGTCGTCGGTGCCGGAGACGGTACGGACTCAGGGGTCCGCACCGGACGCCGCACGCGGCCCGGGGGCGCTTCGACACGAAGATCGCGGGTAGTCGACGCGCCGTCGGGCGCGGGTCCGGCCGGTCGCGCGGGTCCGTCGAGGGGAGCGGCGGTCGAGAAGAGCGACGAAGGTGGGGGCGCGCCATGATGGGACATTCGCACGCGGTGAGCGGAGGGCTGCTGTTCGCGGCGGCATCGAGCCATCTCCCCGTCGAACTGGTCGGACCAGGGTTCGGGCCCGCCGACCTCCTGATGGGCACCGTCCTGTGCGCCGGCGCCGCCCTCCTGCCCGACCTGGACCACCACGACAGCACGCTCGCCCACTTCCTCGGGCCGGTGTCCGGGGTGCTCTGCCGCGTGCTGGGCCGGGTCAGCGGGGGCCATCGCCACGCGACCCACTCGCTGCTGTTCGCGGCCCTCGCCGGCGCCGGTACCTGGGCCGGTATCGACCATCTGGGCCGCGGCTTCGTCCTGGGCCTGACCTTCTGCCTGCTGGCGCTGGCCCTGCGGGCCCTGCACCTGCACCCGCCCGGCAACGGCCCGGCGACCTGGGCACTGCCCACCGGCCTGGCCGCCCTCGGAGCGGCCGGCCTGGACTCCTGGCTGCCGAACGCCCGGTACTGGCTGCCGTGCGCGGTGACCCTGGGCGTCCTGGCGCACCTGCTCGGTGACTTCCTGACCAGGCGGGGCGTCCCGCTGTTCTGGCCGTACGGACGGCGTTACGAGATACCGCTGATCAAGCGCACCGGAAACGGCGTCGAGACGAAGTTCCTCGCCCCCCTCATGACGATCGCGACCTTCGTCCTGCTCTGGTGCACGGTCTTCCCCGGAACCCTGCCGATCAGCTGAGCCGGCGGCACCCCGCCACCCGCCCGGACGACGGCGCGCCCCCGGCGGGGCCGGCGGCGCCGACCGACGCCGCTCAGCCCTGCGGGAGGTCGATCTCGACCCAGACCGCCTTGCCGGGGCGGTCGGCCCGCGGGAGGTGCCCCCACCGGCTGGCCAGCAGCTCGACGGTGTGCAGGCCGTGCCCGCCGATGCGGGTCGGCTCGTGCGGCAACCGGGGCCGCGGCGGTTCGTCGGAGCCGTCCAGCACCTCGATCCGGAGGATGCCGGCACTCGCGGACAGGACGAGCTGGTCCGGCCCGCCGGCGTGCTGGCAGGCGTTGGTGGCGAGCTCGGAGACGATGAGGAGGACGTCGTCGGCCCGGGCCTGCTGGTCCGGTTCGGTGGTGGGAAGCCATCCCCAGTCCTCCAGCGCGGCCCGTGTCCGGTCGCGACAGCGTCCGACCGCACCTGCCGCACCGTCCAGGGTCAGCCTCCGGACCTGGCCGGTGGGAGGCATCCCTGGCATCACCGACCGGCTCGCCGTCCGGTACTCACTGGCACTCATCTGTCCTCACTCCGACGACCGACCGGGACCGGGTGGCAACCGGCCTTTGCTTCCTCGTGTGCCCGCCGGTTCGCAGGAGACACCGGTGACGTGCACCGGGCCCCGCCGCCCCCCGACGGCTGCCGCACGGTCCACGGGTCTCCCCGCCGGCGCCCGGGTGTACCCGGCGTCATCGGGCGAGAGCCGAACCGAGGTCCGCGCGGATGTCGAACACGGTCTGCGCCCCGGTGAGCTCGAACATTCGGGCGACCGAGGACTGCAGGCCGGCCAGGACGAGGGTGAGGTGCGCGCGTTCCGCTTCGGCGCGGGTGTTGAGCAGCAGGTTGAGGCCGGTGGAGTCGCAGAACGACAAGCCGTGGCAGTCGACGACGACCCGCTCCCGGGCCTGTCCGATCGCCTCGTGGAGCTGCGCGCGCAGGAGCGCCACGCTGTCGTAGTCCAGCTCGCCGACCGGCGAGACGACCACCGCACCGTCCTCGGTTCGCAGATCGGCCCTGAGGCGCACGGTGTGCGAGTCCTCGCCGGGCTGGTGGGGGGCCGGTTCCGGCTCGGGGACGCCGTGGGGCATCGCTCTCCGTCCTCCTTCTGTCGAGTGGGACCGTGTCAGCCCGTACGACGGTACGGCGGCATCCGACCGCAAGGTACGCCCTCCGGGCGGGACAGTCGAGCAGTGCCACCCGAATGTGCGGGCAATGTGAATACAGTGGGGCCTTTCCGCAAGGGAAGGCCTGATCCGGGTGAGGCTGGGCAGGTGAGCCGCTTCGTACCTGATCAAATGATCCCCAGCAGAGGACTCGACGCCCCGACCCTCGGGGCGGACGGCGGCGACCCGCTGGCGGACCGGGTCGCGCAGGAGGAGGGCGCCTACGAGCTCATGCTCTGCCTGGAGACCCTCAAGCCGGCGATCGCCGCCCTGCCGGAGCGCGACCGCACCATCCTCTCCCTGCGCTTCGGCGCCGAGCTGACCCAGCGCGAGATCGGCCGCCAGCTCGGCATCTCGCAGATGCACGTCTCCCGGCTGCTCGATCGCATCCTGGCCGGCCTGCGCGCCGATCTCCTGGCCGACGCCCGAGCGATGCTCCCGAGCCGTCGCGGACGGCATGGGAGGGGCGCCCGCCGAACCGTCGGGCGCCCCTTTCGGGGGTCCCGGGGTGTTCCCGACCGTGCGGCGGCGGGAGCGGGCGGCGTCGGTCACACCGGCGGCGAAGCGGGTGATCAGGATCACCGGCACCCGCCCCGGTGCTTCCGGAGCGGGCCCGGCGTCGCGGGAGAACGGCGGCGACAGGTCGGCCGGGGCGACGCGCCACCGCGGCGCGGGGCCGCCCTCCGGCCGGCGCCGACGGGCCGCACGGCCTTGCGGGGGGCCTGCGGCCCGACGTGAGCGGGGTCACGGCCCCGTGCCGACGGCGGAGTTCACCCTGGCGGAACAGGTGGAGTACCGTCCCTGACGGTACGGACTGGTGCCTTGCGCGGCCTGTGGCCCGGCCCTCGGCCGGGCTCACAGGCCGGAGCGGGCGGTGACTGTGGCGGGCCTTCGGCCCGGCACCTGACGAGGAAGCGACGTCCCGATGGCGGGCACGACGAAGTCCCAGGCACAGCGCACGACGAGCGACACCGCGCAGGTCGGCGAACCAGACCTGCGGCGGCTGCTGGCCGGGCTGACCGCCGTACGCGACGGCGACTTCGGCACCCGGCTGCCCGACGATGCCGACGGGCTGTTGGGCGAGATCGCCACCGTGTTCAACGGCATGGTCGACCAGCTCTCCCTGTTCACCTCCGAGGTGACCCGGGTGGCCCGCGAGGTCGGCACCGACGGCCGGCTCGGCGGCCAGGCCAAGGTGCCCGGCGTGTCGGGGACGTGGAAGGACCTGACCGACTCCGTCAACGCGATGGCCGGCAACCTCACCACCCAGGTCCGCGACATCGCCCAGGTGGCCACCGCCGTCGCCAAGGGCGACCTGTCGCAGACCATCACCGTCGACGCCCGCGGCGAGATCCTCGAACTCAAGAACACCGTCAACACGATGGTCGACCAGCTGTCCGCCTTCGCCGGCGAGGTGACCCGGGTGGCCCGCGAGGTCGGCACCGACGGCCGGCTCGGCGGCCAGGCCGACGTCAAGGGTGTCTCCGGCACCTGGCGCGACCTCACCGACTCGGTCAACTTCATGGCCGGCAACCTCACCGCCCAGGTCCGCTCGATCGCCCAGGTCGCCACCGCCGTCGCCCAGGGCGACCTGTCCCAGAAGATCAACGTCGACGCGCGCGGCGAGATCCTGGAGCTGAAGGAGACCATCAACACGATGGTCGACCAGCTGAGCGCCTTCGCCGGCGAGGTGACCCGGGTGGCCCGCGAGGTCGGCACCGAGGGACGCCTGGGCGGCCAGGCCGACGTCCGGGACGTCTCCGGCACCTGGCGGGACCTCACCGAGTCGGTCAACGTCATGGCCGACAACCTCACCGCCCAGGTCCGCTCCATCGCCGAGGTGACCACCGCCGTCGCCCAGGGCGACCTCTCCCAGAAGATCCGGGTGGACGCGCGCGGCGAGATCCTGGAGCTGAAGGAGACCATCAACACGATGGTCGACCAGCTGAGCGCCTTCGCGGACGAGGTGACCCGGGTGGCCCGCGAGGTCGGCACCGAGGGCAACCTCGGCGGCCAGGCCACCGTCCGGGGTGCGTCCGGCACCTGGAAGGACCTCACCGACAACGTCAACGTGATGGCCTCCAACCTCACCGGGCAGGTCCGCTCGATCGCCCAGGTGGCCACCGCCGTCGCCAAGGGCGACCTCTCGCAGAAGATCACCGTCGAGGCCAAGGGCGAGGTCGCCGCGCTGGCCGGCGTCATCAACACGATGGTCGACACGCTCTCCGCGTTCGCGGACGAGGTGACCCGGGTGGCCCGCGAGGTCGGCACCGAGGGCACCCTGGGCGGCCAGGCCCGGGTCCCGAACGTGGCCGGCACCTGGAAGGACCTCACCGACAACGTCAACTTCATGGCGCACAACCTCACCAGCCAGGTCCGCAACATCGCCCAGGTCACCACCGCCGTCGCCAAGGGCGACCTCACCCGCAAGATCGACGTGGACGCGCGGGGCGAGATCCTGGAGCTCAAGACCACCATCAACACGATGGTCGACCAGCTCTCGGCCTTCGCCGCGGAGGTCACCCGGGTGGCCCGCGAGGTCGGCAGCGAGGGCCGGCTCGGCGGGCAGGCCGAGGTCGAGGGCGTCTCCGGGACCTGGAAGCGGCTCACCGAGAACGTCAACGAGCTGGCCGGCAACCTCACCCGCCAGGTCCGCGCGATCGCCGAGGTCACCAGCGCGGTCGCCGAGGGCGACCTGACCCGCTCGATCACCGTGGACGCCTCCGGCGAGGTCGCCGACCTCAAGGACAACATCAACTTCATGGTGGAGTCCCTGCGTGAGACCACCCGGGCCAACGAGGAGCAGGACTGGCTCAAGTCCAACCTCGCCCGGATCTCCGCCCTGATGCAGGGCCGGCGCGACCTGCCCGTCGTCGCCGAGCTGATCATGGACGAGATCACCCCGCTCGTCGCCGCCCAGTACGGCGCCTTCTACCTCGCCGAGGACACCGGCGGCGCCACCTTCCTCAACCTGATCGGGTCCTACGCCTTCCCCGCCGGCGCGAGCCCCACCCGGTTCAGGCTCGGCGAGTCCTTCGTCGGCCAGGCCGCCCGCAGCCGGCGCACGATCGCCGTCGACCGGCTGCCGGCCGGCTACGTGAGCGTCTCCTCGGGCCTGGGCCGGGCCGAGGCCGCCTCGCTGATCGTGCTGCCGATCGTCGTCGAGGAGCAGGTGCTCGGCGTCATCGAGCTCGCCGCGCTCCAGGACTTCACCCCGGTGCACCAGGCCTTCCTGGAACAGCTGATGGAGACCATCGGCGTCAACGTGAACACCATCGTCGCCAACGCCAGGACGGACGAGCTGCTCGGCGAGTCCCAGCGCCTCACCTCCGAACTGCAGGTCCGATCCGCGGAGTTGCAGGCCCGTCAGGAGGAGCTGCAGTCCTCCAACGCCGAGCTGGAGGACAAGGCCGCCCTGCTCGCCGCCCAGAACCGGGACATCGAGACCAAGAACCTGGAGATCGAGCAGGCCCGCCAGGAGCTGGAGGACCGCGCCCACCAGCTCTCTGTCGCCTCCACCTACAAGTCCGAGTTCCTCGCCAACATGAGCCACGAGCTGCGCACCCCGCTGAACAGCCTGCTGATCCTCGCCCAGCTGCTCGCCCAGAACCCGACCCGCAACCTGACCGCCAAGCAGGTCGAGTACGCCGGCATCATCCACTCCGCCGGCTCCGACCTGCTGCAGCTCATCAACGACATCCTCGACCTCTCGAAGGTCGAGGCCGGGAAGATGGACGTCTCCCCGGAGCGCATCCCGCTGCGCCAGCTGCTCGACTACGTCGAGGCCACGTTCCGGCCGCTGACCAGCCAGAAGCGCCTGGCCTTCCAGGTCACCACCGCCGCCGGAGTACCCGCCGAACTGCTCACCGACGACTACCGGCTGCGGCAGGTCCTGCGCAACCTGCTGTCCAACGCGGTGAAGTTCACCGAGCGGGGCAGCGTCGACCTGCGCATCGAGCTCGCGGACGGCGCGCAGCTGCCCGACGTCGCCCGCCGCGACGACGGTCCGGTGGTCGCCTTCCACGTCGTGGACACCGGCATCGGGATCGACCCCCAGCACCTGGAGAGCGTCTTCGGCGCGTTCCAGCAGGCCGACGGCACCACCAGCCGCAAGTACGGCGGTACCGGCCTGGGCCTGTCCATCAGCCGGGAGATCGCCTTCCTCCTCGGCGGCGCCATCACCGCGCAGAGCACCCCGGGTAAGGGCAGCACCTTCTCGCTCTACCTGCCCGCGGCCAGGGCGGAGTTCGTCGAACTGAGCGGCCAGGCCCCGCGGGAGGCCCTGGAGCCCGGCCCGGCCGAGTCGGCCCGGCCGCGCCAGGACGAGCAGGCCGGGCAGTCGGGCACGCCGGAGGTCGCCCAGCCCAAGCGGCTGCTGGTCATCGAGGAGCGGCAGCGCGGCCTGCTCTCCCTCGTCGCGGAGAGCGCCGTCGCCGACCTGACCGGGCACGCCGACCTCGGCGGACCGCGCGGGGCGGTCGAGGTCATCACCACGGTAGGGGCCCAGGAGGCGGCGGAGACCCTCGCCGCGACGCCGTGCCACTGCGTGGTCCTCGAACTGGACCTGCCGAACGGCGCGGCGCTGGACTTCCTGGAGGAGATGGCACGGGACGCCGCGCTGCACAGCGTGCCCGTCCTGGCGCACAACAACCGGCGCCTGGGGGCCGAACAGGAGCGGCTCCTGCAACAGCGCGCCACCGTGCAGCCGCTCGAACTCCTCTCCAGCCTGGACGAGTTGCGCGAGCGCATCGCCCTGCACCTGAGCGCGGAGCAGCCCGGCGACGTGCTGCCGCTGGTCCGTGCCGAGGACCCGGCCACCCCGCTCGCCCAGGACGTCGACGGCTCGCTCGCCGGACGGACCGTCCTGGTGGTCGACGACGACGACCGCAACCTGTACGCACTGACCGGGATCCTGGAACTGCACGGCATGCGGGTGCTGCAGGCGGAGAACGGCCGCGCCGCGATCGACACCCTCACCCGCAACGCCGGTGTCGACCTGATCCTGATGGACGTCATGATGCCGGAGATGGACGGCTACGCCGCCACCACCGCGATCCGCGCCATGCCCGCGTACACCGATCTGCCGATCATCGCCGTCACCGCGAAGGCGATGATGGGTGACCGGGAGAAGAGTCTCGCCTCCGGTGCCAGCGACTACGTCACCAAGCCGGTCGACGCGCGCGACCTGATCACCTGCATCGAGCGGTGGCTGAGGCCGTAGCGCGACCCCCACCGGACCAGGCCACCCGACCCGACACCGTGCAACCCGAGGAGATACCGATGCGCGACCGCCAACCGCCTCGGGACGCAGACGACCGCCCCAACCCCGCGCCGCACCACGGCGACGTGACGAACCGGATGCCCGCCCAGTCCGTCGTCGCCCAGCGGTCGCCGGTCGGCCGGCCTCCGGACAAGCCCGCCGACTCCGGTGTCATCGGCCGGCTGACCACCACCGTCGAACGCCTGCGCCGCGAACTCACCCTGGCGCGGGCCGAGGCGGACGGCCGGGCCTTGATCGAGCTCGCCAAGGGGATCCTGGTCGAGCGCCTGGGCTACGGCCCCGCCGACGCCCTCCGGCAGCTCGAAGACCTGGCGGGCCAGTCCAACGTGTCCGTCCTGGAGCTGGCGGCCGACCTGGTCAACCAGGCCTCGCACGACCGGATCGCGGACCTCGCCCGCGAGTTCCTGGCCTCCACCGGCGAACCGTCGGTGGGCGTTCGGCTGCGCAGCGCGGAGACCGGCATGCTCGGGGCCGACGACGTCCAGGCCGTCGCGCAGTCCGCCCTCGAACACGCGCTGCGGCCGCTCGGGGCGCAGGCGGTGGCGATCTGGGCGGCCAACTCCGACCAGTCCCTGACGCTGGCCGGCAGTGCCGGTTTCGCGGAGGAGGAGGCGAGGCGCTGGCGCCATGTCCCGCCCGGGGTGCCCGTCCCCGCGCGCCGCGCGCTGACCGAGCGGGCCACAGCGACCTACCAGTCGCTGGCCGCCGCGGGCCTCCCCTCGATCGGGCAGCGGGAGTTCGGCGGCGGACGGCTGGCGGTACCGGCGGGCGCGGGCGGCCGGATCACCGGCGTCCTGGAGGTCTGCTGGAGCGGCGGCCTGCCTCCGCAGTCCCAGTCGCTGCAACGGCAGTTCGAGGCCCTGGCGGAACTGTGCGCCACCGCCCTGGAGTCCCGCCCGGCCGTCGCCGACACCAACGGCGGCGCCGACCCGGAGACCACCGACCTGCTGGAACTGGTCCACGGCCTGAACGACCCCTGCCTGATCATGCACCCGGACGTCGACGCGTCCGGCCGGGCCACCGACTACCTGATCAAGCACCTCAACCCGAGCTTCGAGGACTTCGCCGGGCGGCCGCGCAGCGCCATCCTCGGCGCCCGGCTGCTGGAGGCCTACCCGCTGGCCGCCGAGCCGGGTGGCCTCTTCGAGATGATCGAACACGTCCTCGCGACCGGCGAGTCCTTCCGCTCGCCGGGGATGATCCTGTCCGCGCTGGTGGACGGCGTCCGACTGACCACCCGGGCCCGGGTGAGCATCAGCCGCCACGGGGCCTACGCGGTCGTCGTGTGGCGGACCGAGGACGGTACCGCCCGGGTCGCCAACCTGCTCCAGCACGCCCAGCGCCTCGGGCGCATCGGCGGCTTCGAGGAGAACCTGCACACCGGCGAGATCGCCTGGAACGAGACCCTGTTCGACCTCCACGGCCTCCCCCCGCACGCCGAACCCGTCCCGCTGGAGCAGTTGCCGACCCATGCGCACCCCGACGACGGGCATGCCATCGGCCGGTTCCTGCGCACCCTGCTACACCACCAGCGGCCCGCCTCGACGGCCTTCCGCCTCCAGCGCGCCGACGGGATCGCCCGGCACATCCGGGTGGTCGCCGAGCCCGTCCTCGACGCCGACGCCCGCATCGTCGCCGTCCGCGGCGCCTACCAGGACGTCTCCGCCCAGCACTGGACCGAGGTCGCCCTCGCCGCCACCCGCGACCAGCTCGCCCACACCGAACAGCAGGCCGCCGAACGCAACCGGCTGGCCCTGCAGCTGCAGCACGCCATCATGCCGCCCAGCCGCGGCCCGTTGGACCTGCACGACCTGCGCGTGGCGGTGCGCTACCGGCCCGCCGAGAAGGACCACCTGGTCGGCGGCGACTGGTACGACGCCCTCGCCCTGCCCACCGGGCAGGTGCTGCTGTGCGTGGGCGACGTCGCCGGACACGGCATCGAAGCGGCGACCGGGATGGTCGCGCTGCGCAACGCCCTGCGCGGGCTGGCCGCCACCGGTGCCGGCCCCGGCCAGCTCCTGGGCTGGCTGAACACCGTGACCCACCACCTCACCGACAACGTCACCGCGACGACCGTCTGCGCCCTCTACGATCCGCGGACCCGGGCCCTTCGGTGGGCCAGGGCGGGTCACCTCCCGCCCATCCTGGTGCGGGACGGCCGCGCGACCGAGCTGCCCGCCGTCGCCGGCATCCTGCTCGGTGCGATCGACCAGGCCGACTACGACGAGGGGGAGATCCGGCTGGAGCCCGGGGACACCCTGATGATGTACACCGACGGCCTGATCGAGCGCCGGGACCGCTCCCTGGAGCAGTCGCTCGCCGACCTGCTGAGCACCGCCGGGGACGCGGACGGCGTCGCGGAGCTCGACCGCCGGCTCGACCACCTCCTGCGGTACAGCAGCTCCGACACCGACGACGACACCTGTCTGATCGGGATCACGGTCCGCTGAGCCGTCGGGCCCCGCCTGAGCCCGGCCCGCAGGGGTGAGCGCAGCGAACTGCGGTCGGCCTTCCAGTGCTCCAGCAGGTGGGCGGCGAACCGGTCGTCCACCACCTCGGCCGCCGCGATGCCGAACGCGATGTCGGGCTCCAGCTCCGCCTCGCTCGCGAGCAGCTCTCCGATGACACCGCGCCGCATCAGCTGTTCGTGGACGGCGTCCGCCTCGATGTGCTCGCGGTCGATCTGCGGGGCGTGGGCTTCTGCGACTCCACCGGGCTCAACGCCCCCCTGCTCCTGCGGTCGGAGGCCGAGCGTGCGGGTACGTCACTGCGCCTGGCCGGAGTACGGCCGAGGGTGTGGCGGGTCCTGGACACGACCGAGACGGCGACGACGTTCGCCGTCCACGCGAGGGCGGCGGACATCCGCCCGGCGCGGACGCGCAGCGGCGCGGGGTGAGCAGCCGGCCCCTCCGGCCGCGGCCCGCGGCGACGGCAGGCACGCCCCCGGCAGGCCGGTGACGGTCGTCCGACCCGCTCGGCCGGGAGGCCCGGTGAACGACGCTCCCCCTCCACGGCTTCCGCCGCCTGCGCATCCGCTGGGAACGGCGCGACGACATCCACGAGGCCTTCCTCGGCCTCGCCACCTGCCTGATCACCCACCGCCACGTCCAACGCCTTTGTCAGGACCTCTTACGCCGGATCGGTAGGCACCGGCTTCACCAGCCCCGAACGTCGCACCCTGCGGCCGCGCTGCGCCACCTCGGCCGGTACGTGTCACCGTTCACACCACGGACCGGGCGGGACCGGGGCCGGACCGCTGCGCCAGGTGCGCTACGCGCGGCCCGAGCTCCCGGCCGACGAGTCCCTGGAGCTCACACAGGCCGCCGCGACAGAAGCCGGTATGAGGGCCTGCGCGCGTGAGCTGCCCACCCCGGGCCGGTGGCTCGGGTAGGCAGCGGCTCTGCGGTGCCGCCGGTCGGCCAGCGGCCGCTGTCGGGGCGGCGAAGGTCTCGCGGGGCCCGAAGTCTGGGGAGGTCACGGAGAGGGCGGATTTGGGGTTCGATGACGAGCACGGTCACGCCCGTGTCGGCCCGGGCGCCGGCTGACATTGATAGTATGTCAATTACATATTAGTGCAATGCTGTTAACCGCCAAGGACTGGTACGCAACAGCGCAGATCCGGTCGGTGCGACGACGAAGGGACAGTCCGGTGAGCAGTCTCAACAAGGGTCTGGAACGGATCGAAGTAGGCCTGTTGTGGGATCCGAGTCCCGCAGGCTCGGCCCGTCACGATCTGGACCTCGTCGCCGCGACGTACACCGCCGCCGCCCCGTCCGGCGCCCCCGCCTACCTGGTTCACTTCGACAGCCGCGCTCCCGACGGCACGATCACCCTCACCCGGGACAGCCTTGACGGCAAGGGCCTCGGCGTCGACGAACGCCTCGTCCTGGAGCTCGACCGTCTGGCCGACCGCTACGTCCGGGTGGTCGTGGGCGTCGCCATCCAACAGAACGCCGGCCGACTGACGTTCGGGGACATAGCGAACCCCGTGGTGAAGATCCGGAACGGGCGCGATGAGTTCGCGGCTGTGGACTTCGCCGGCGCCGGTGAGGCAACAGCGGCGAGGGTCGCGGAGTTCGTCCGGGACAGCTCGGGGGCCTGGGGATTCCAGCCCGGCGTCCACGGCTTCGATGCCGATCCGGCGACTTTCGCGAGGATCATGGGCACCTGAGACCTGTTGCAGAAGGTCGGGCACGAGTAGGCCGGGATGCCTCGAAGAACTCCTGCCGACACCGTGCGGTGCGGGCCGTCTCCCCCGTGGTTCGGATCTTGTCACGGTGCGACAGTGAGCTGGTCTCTCTGGTCGGCCCCGGGCTGTGGAGCGTTCTGACGTGACGGATGCCGAATGGTGCTGGAACAGTCCGGGGGCCCCGAACCCCCGGTCCACCGCGCCGATGGCTCGATCGGTCAGCGGCGTCCTCAAGCACCGGGTACGCCGCCACACGTTGACAGCCGGCCCCGGCCTTCCGGAAGTGCGCCGCTCGGCCGCAACCGTCCTCCCCCGGCCTGCGGTCGGCCCGGTCAGCCGCAGGCCGCGACGGCCTGGTCCGCGCTCTCGTAGAGGCCGAAGATCCGGTCGATACCGGTGATCTGGAGGATCTGCGCCAGATCCCGGCCCGCGCCCCGACGGCGAACGGCGCCGAGTCCGCGGTGGCCCGCTGGTAGCCGGAGAGCAGCGCCGAGACCCCGATCGAGCCGCAGAACGACAGGCCCCCGACGTCCAGGACGAGCGGGACGGCGGCGGCCAGCGGCAACCCTCCGCCATCCGGCTCAGCCGCGGGGCCGTGTGCTAGTCGAGCTCCCCGGTGACGGTGAGGACCGTCGCCCCCGACGGGTGGGTGTGGGCGGCTATGGCCGACACTGCCTGTTCGGCGGCGTACCCGCGAACGGACAGCACCACCGCGTGGCGGCGGCCGCCGCGGTAGTACTCATCGGGTGCCGAGTCGGGAACGGCCGGGCCGATCTGCGGGAACTGGGCGAGGTAGGCGAGGTTACTCGTCCCCCGGCCGGGTCAGTGGCCAGTCGCGTACCAGGAGCAGTGCACCACCGCAAGGGCGGCCCCGAGGTCGCCCTCGACCTGCCGGAGAAGATCACCTTCCGGCACGCCCTCGCCCTGACTCCCACCCAGGTGGGCCTCAACACCCGTGCCACCCGCATCGCGACGGAGGTGACGCGCACCGCGCCGGGCCCCGGACGCCACCGTCGAAGCGGGTGCCGGTACGAACCGGGGGGCCAGGTGAGCGCCGGTGATTGCGCGCCGTCGACCGGTGCGGACTCGACGAGCTTGAACACCGTCGGGAGGGCCGCGGTCGGGTTGCCGGCACGCCAGGGGACCATGGTGCGGAGGTTGACCGTGAAGACGTCGACCCGATCGGACTCGTACTCGGTGGCCCGCGTGAAGATCACGACCCGCCAGCCGGAGCCGTCGAGGCAACCCTGATACCGGGTCCGGCGGCCTGAGGGGCGGTCGCCGCTGCCGGCACCATCAGGTGCTCCTTGCCGTACAGCCCGGGCAGGTTGCAGCGGCGCGGACGCTCGATCGTCCGGGCCGCCATAGAACGCTCCGAACTCCCCCGGCACCGCGGCTGGTGCCTTCGGCGCGCACCTCAGCGGCCGTGCCGGCCTCATCGCGGAACGCCGATGGGGGTCCGCAACAGCCCGCCCCACCACGGCATCCGACCGGTGCCCCCGGCGTCCGGCACCAGCAGCAGGGCCAGTCGATCCGTCGCGCTCCCCCGCCCCGCGAGAAGGATGCCGGTGGTGGCGCGGCACCGATTCTCCGGGCGTGTCCGCCGTTCAGGCCCGCGCATCCGCGAGGAGGCGGCCGTAGCGACCTCATCCTGACCACCGGCCATACGTGGCCGGTGCTTTGACCTGTGCGGTTGTCCGGCGACGCGTCAGCATCGACAGCGGATGGCAGGTTCCGCGACCCCCGCCTCCCCGTGCGCGGCCGACCCGGGCTGCCCCATTCCTGACGACCGTGCGCGTACGTGAGGGAGGGGGTCCGACGGCGGAGGCGAAGGGGTCTCCGGCTGCCGGCCGGCGTGCTGGCAGGCGAGTCGGGCTCACGCCGTACCGGCGACAGCTGGGCGGACAAGGTGGCGTCGCTGTGCCAGGAATCGCGGGCAACGCCGATGGCCGCGGCCGAGCTCCGGTCGGCCGTGCCGACCATCCGGCCCGACCTCCACCGCCGTGATGCTCGCGGTGTTCCTCCTCCCCGTCCCGTGCCACCGATCAACAGCCCCGACCCGAACCCCCGTGACGACAAGGACGCCATGACGGACCACTACGGGAACCAGGACCCAGCCACGCCGACACCGCCCGCCTGGCAGCAGACGCCGCACGCGGTGGCGCCCCGGCCCGGCGACAGCGGCTGCCCGCCATCAGCCCCGGTCGGGTCAGCGTCCGCCGCGTCGTCTGCCGCGGCACCGTCCGCCCTCGCGCCGCCGGCGCAACCGCCGGGCCGAGGCACACCGCAACCCGCGTCGGCTGCCGCGCAACCGGTCGCGGGGCGGGGGGCGGAGCCTTCGTCGGAGGCGGCGGTACCGCCCGGGGTACGGGCGACGCGGCGGGGAGCCAAGGTGCTGCGCCACTGGCCGCTGCTCGTGGCCGCTCTCCTTCCCTGCCTGGTGCTGGCCGGTATCGGGTGGTGGGTGTGGCCTCAGCAGCCGACGGGACGTGCGCCGCACGTGGCCGCGGGGACGGTCCAGGCGCAGCTCCTCGGCGCTGACAGTGTCAGCCGGCTGGCCGGGACGACGGTGGTCGCCGGCCCGCAGTCGGACCGGCCCCACGCGCCGCTCGACGTGGCGCCGTCGGAGTGCGCCGTCGCGGCGGGGCCGACGACAGAGGCGGTCTACGGGCAGGCGTGGAAGGCGTTCCTGTCGGCGACCTACCAGGACTCCGCGGGCACCGGCGGCCACACCGTGAACCAGGTGTTCGGCGTCTTCCCGGAGGCCGAGAAGGCCGGCGCCGCTTTCCGGACGCTCACCGAGGGCCTGGCCAAGTGCCCGTCGGCCACGGTCGCCGGGCAGGCCGGCCGCAGCTCGAAGTGGGTCTACACGGCGCGCCCCAGCACTGAGGTCGCGGTGGCGTGGACCGCGGCGCAGCAGGGTAGCGCGGGCTGGGCCTGCTATCACCAGGCGTGGGTGAAGGGCACGAGCCTGGTGCAGGTCTCCGTGTGCCAGGCGGGTGACGGCGAGGCGACCAGTTGGAAGGTGGCCGACGAGCTCACCAAGAAGGTGACCGGATGACCGCGACCCCGCTCGGGCCGGCCGGCCGCCCCCGGCGGGCTGTGGGGCGTGCCGTCGCCCTGGTGCTGGCGCTCCTGCTGCCTCTCGTCGGCACGGCGGCGGTGACGAGGGCTGCGGCCGACACGCCGGTCATGGCCCCGCCCGACACCGTGGCCGCCCTGGCCCAGCCCAGGGACGTCGCGGCCGTCGCCCCGGCGCTCGCCCAGAAGGTCGAGGCGCAGAAGCGGACGGAGGCCGAAATCGAGCAGATGGTCAGGGAGGTGGTCGCCGAGGCCGAGCGGATCACCAAGGAAGCCGCGGAGGTGGAGAGCGCCGACACCGCGCTGTCCGCCAGGGCCGCCGCGGTGAACAGCGAGATCGACGCCCACAACACGCGCGCGAGGACGCTGAGCGGCAAGATAGACGCCCACAACGCGGCCAAGCCTCCCGCGGATCAGGCCGCCGCGGTCGGCCGCTACAACGCCGAAGCGGCCCAGCTGCAGACCGAACAGAGCCAGGTCAAGGCCGAGGAGGCCAAGCTCCAGGGCGAGGAGGGCGAGGTCAGGCAGCAGGAGGCGCAGCTCAACTCGCGGAAATCCCAGCTCAACGCCGCTTCCAGGGCCAATGCGGAGAAGTCCTCCGCGGCAAGGGCCAGGTCCCAGCAGCTCCAGGTCCAGACCCAGCAGCTGCTCCAGGAGATGGCCGAGGTCCTCCAGAGCCTGGCCCGGACCCCGCCCGATCCGGCGGTGACGATGGATCAGGGCGGCGACGCTCCCGCGCCGCCGGAGCGCGACCACGAGGCCCGGGGCCGGGAAGCCGACACGGCAGACAGCCCCTACCGGCAGCCGCAGACCTCCGCCATGAAGCAGTACGGGCAGCAGAGCGGTACGATCGTCGACCCGCGGCCGGGGACGGCGTACCTGACGCCCGAAGCCGTCCGGCGGCTGCCGGCCGCGCAGGCGGCCATGCTCACGAGCCCTGCCGTCCCCTACGACGGGTTGGCCCGCAAGCCCAACGGGCACTACACGGCACTACGGGTCCAGGCGCCCACCACTACCGCATCCCCGGCATCACCGGCACCGGCACCGGCCACCACCGCGTCCCCGGGCCCGGCCCCCACCGCTACCGCACCCCCGGCTCCAGCTCCAGCTCCCGCCCCGGCCCCCGCCCCGGCCCCGGCTCCCGTGCTGGCCCCGGAGGTCTTCGAATCCGGCGGGGTCGTCGCGTACCGCGACGGTGAAACGCTCCCCCTCGACGGGATCACGACGGTTCAGGAAGTACCCGCCTCCCCGGAGCCCGCTCCGGCACCCGGCAACCCCGGCTCCGAGGAGAACGCCGACCGGCGCGTCCCCACCTGCAAGGATCTGGAGCCCACGGGGGCGGTACCCCTGAACGGCGGCGGGTGGGTCAGCTACCTGCCGCCGGACGGTCAGAACCGCAACCAGGGAGTCAATGCCTGTCTCGAAGGCACGCCCGGCTCCAGCAGGGGGCAGGCCGCGGCCGGCGACATCCGGGGCTGGACCGATGCCAAGGCGCGGGCGGCCACCCTGGGGTTCACTTCGGATTCCGACATCGCTCGCTGCCACTCCGTACCGCGCATGGCCGGCGGAACAGCGGACGAGCCGAACCTGACGCCGTGCTTCCAGCGGGGGGCCAACACCAACCAGCGAACCGGCGGCACGATCACCAACAGCATGCGGACCTTCGAGACCAGAGCCGGGAAGGTCATGGGCCGGGGCCCTGTGCTGTACAACGTGTTCCCGCAGTACAACAGCCCCGGCAGCACCATTCCGAACGGGTGGGCGATGTCGCTCCACGCCTGGGACGCCACCACCGGGGCGACCACGGACTCCGCCCGGACATTCGTGGACAACCGCACGTACGGCCCGAACGGCCTGGTATCCCTGGGCAACTAGCCCCGGGCGAGAACGGACGACTGATGGGAGTGGACGTGAGCATCGAGAAGATGCTGGAGCGGCTCGGCTCGGTGATCGGGCCGCCTCTGGACGGGGTGGTCCCCGTCCCCTGGGAGTCGGGGCCGGAGGTGCTCGGTTTCCAGCTGCCGGCGGACTACCGGGCGTTCGCCGACCGGTACGGGATGGTCAGCATCAGCGACGAACTCCACATCTACACACCATCGGCAGCGCCCAGTCCCAAGATCGGGGAGCCGCCCGGCTTCGCCGGATTCCTGTACGGCACGACGAACCCGTACGGATACTGTGCCTGGCTGGCCCAGGCTTACCGGGACGGGGACTACGACGAGTGCCCGTATCCGTTGTTCCCGGCCGAGGGCGGCCTCTTGAAGTGGGGAAACAACTGGAACTCCGACCACTTCTTCTGGCTGATGCGGGACCCCGACCCGGACCGATGGCCGGTCGCCGCCAAGTTCGACTCGATGCGGGAGTGGGATCTCTTCGAGGGCGGATTCCTCGAGTTCCTGCTGGCGGCGGTGACGGAACAGTACCCGTACCACGGGGACGTCCTCCCCGGTGGGATGAAGCAGATCGGTGACGGCCGTGCCTACCGCTCTCGGGGAGACTGGTCGAAGAACCTTCGAGCGTGAACCCGCGCAGGTGGTGGACCACCGGCTCGGGGCGGCGGGCGCACAGGGACCTCAGGGCGGCCCCGTGCGCCCGCCCCGGGTCGGGCGCCCCTCGTACGAGGGTGTCCGGTGGGTCGGGAGGGTGCGACTGGCCGGTGCTCTGGTCGGGGGACCCCACTGCCCGGAGCCATCCCCCGTAGCGGGTGGCCAGGGTCCGTACCGTCGCGTCGGTGCGGACGCCTTCGCGCGGCCGCTGGCAGAGAACAGCAGGACGGTGGCCGGTGGTTCTCCCCCCGGGGCGCAAACAGCCCCGGTCGCTGAGGCCGTCCGCCTCGCGGCGGTAGGGGCGGGGCTGCCCCTACCGCCCGGCCCGGGCGGTCTACTCGAACGCGGCCGCCGCCTCCCGCAGCGCCCGGACGACCGTCTCGGGGTCGTACGGCGCCGGCTCACCGGGCAGGTAGGTGACGGCGTGCAGCCCGCCGGTGTAGCGGAAGGAGCGGTGCCGTTCGTGCACCGGCCAGGAGACCGGGGACTTGCGGTCGATCCCGACGCTGATGCCCTGGAACGGTGCCATGCCGATCAGTTGGTGCACCGGGCCGAGCCGGCCGCCCTCCGCGCCGTCCACCAGGATGCGGAACTCCCACTTGAGGTCGGCCACGGCCGTGGCCTCCAGGGTGATCCGGCGGGCGCCCGGCGCGAGCGGGCCGCCGTCGGCCTCGAAGAGCTCGCCGTACTGGTTGTAGGCGAAGTGCAGCCGGCCGTCCTCGACGTAGAGGCTGTAGCCGCCGCCCTGGTCGCCGTGCGAGACCAGGACGCCCCGGTCGTCCGCGCCGTGGGCGGTCAGCTCGACCTCGACGGCGAAGGAGCGGAAGGAGATCAGGCGGGAGGAGCGGTAGCGCTCCAGCTCGGGGGTGCCGGCCAGCAGGGTGACCGGCCGGCGGAGGCGGTCGGCCTCGGGGCCGCGCAGGGCGAGGGCGCCGCTGCCGTCGGCCAGCGGGAACACGCCGTTGCGCCAGGCGGCGGCCTCCCAGGCGGCGGCCAACTCCTCGACCAGTTGCGGGTGGTCGGCGGCGACGTCGTGGATCTCGGTCGGGTCGGTGCGCAGGTCGTACAGGGCCCACTCGCTGTCGTCGTACGGCGCGCCGAACCGGTGCAGGGTGACCAGCTTCCAGCCGTCGCGGTAGTAGCTGCGGTTGCCGGTCATCTCGCAGTACTGCTCGGGGTGGGTGGACGGCGCGCCGGGCGTGCGCAGCACGGGGGCGAAGCTGATGCCGTCGAGCGACTGCACCGGTTGCCCGCCGCGCTCCGACGGCCTCTCGACACCGGCGAGTTCGAGCAGGGTGGGCAGGATGTCGGTGACGTACTGGTACTGCGCGCGGACCCCGCCGTCAGCTTCGGCGCGGGGCAGCCCGGCCGGCCAGGAGAGCACGAACGGCACCCGGACGCCGCCCGCGTAGGTCTGGCCCTTGTAGAAGCGGAACGGCGTGTTGGAGGCCATGCCCCAGCCGCGCGGGTAGTGGACGAGGGACTGCGGGCCGCCGATCAGCTCGATCTCCCGCTCCACGTCGGGGTTCCAGTCCTCGGGCAGGTTCGGGTGGTGGACGAAGCGGCTGAAGTAGCTGCGGGTGCCCTCCGCGCCGCCCTCGCCGGTGCCGCCGTTGTCGGAGGTGAACACGATGATGGTGTTGTCGAGTTCGCCGAGCGCGGCGAGGGTGTCGGTGAGCCGGCCGAGGTTCTGGTCGACGTTGTCGACCATGGCGGCGTACACCTCCATGTAGCGGGCGTACACCTTCTTCTGGACGTCGGTGAGTTCGTCCCACGGGCCGACGTCGTGACCGGCTTCGCCGTTGCGCTCGGGCAGCTCGGTGCCGGGCGGGAAGTGACCGGCGGCGAGCTGGCGGGCGAACCGGGCGGCGCGCAGCTCGTCCCAGCCGCCGTCGTACCGGCCCTTGTGCCGGGCGAGGTCGGCCGGCTTGGCCTGGAGCGGGCCGTGCACCGCGTTGTGCGCCAGGTAGAGCAGGAACGGCTTCTCGGCGTCGTGCGCCCGCAGCGACTTCACCATGGCGATCGCCTGGTCGGTGATGTCGTCGGTGTAGTAGTAGCCCTCGGGGAACTCGTCGATGTCCAGCGGGCTGTTGTCGCGGACGAGTTGGTGCGGGTGGAACAGGCTGGTGAGGCCCTCCAGCACGCCGTAGTACTGGTCGAAGCCTTTCTGCAGCGGCCAGTTGGCGCGGTTGTCGGCGGCGTTGGAGGCGGAGTCCCGGGTGAGGTGCCACTTGCCGACGGCGTAGGTGGCGTAGCCCCGGTCGTGCAGCAGCTCGGCGAGGGTGGGGATGTCCCCAGCGACCTCCATGCCGTAGCCGGGGAACCCGGGGTCGGCGTTGGCGACGAAGGAGTAGCCGACCCGGTGCGGGTTGAGGCCGGTGAGGAGGGCGGCGCGGGCGGGAGAGCAGAGCGGCATGGTGTGGTAGTTGGCCAGCTTGACGCCGGTCGCCGCGAGCCCGTCCAGGGTGGGCGTGGGGATCTCGGAGCCGAACGGGCCGATGTCGCTGTACCCCATGTCGTCGATCAGGACGACGACGATGTTGGGCGCGCCCTCGCGCGGGCGGACCGGCTCCGGCCAGGCGGGGGTGGAGGCGCCGAAGGTGCGGCCGACGGTGCCGGGGAACCCGGCGTAGGGGTCGCGGCGGTGCGGGTCGGCGAAGGTGTCGGCGGCGGTGCCGGTGCCGTCCTCGGCGGGGCGGGCGTCCGTGGCGGGGCGGTGCGGGTCCGGGGTGCTGGTCATGCGGGGCTCCGGGTGGTGAGGTGCGGGGCGGGCTGCGGGGCGGACTCCAGCCGGGGGACGGCGGCCAGGAGTTCGGCGGTGTACGGGTGCTCGGGGGCGGTGACGACGCGGTCGGCCGGGCCGGTCTCGACGATCCGGCCGCGGTGCATCACCGCGATCCGGTGGCTCACCTGCCGGACCACCGCGAGGTCGTGGGCGATGAAGAGGATGGCGAGCCCGAGGTCGCGCTGGAGCCGGGCGAGCAGCTCGATCACATGCGCCTGCACCGAGACGTCCAGCGCGGAGACCGGCTCGTCGCAGATCAGCACGCTCGGCTCGGGCGCCAGCGCCCGGGCGATGCCGATCCGCTGGCGCTGGCCGCCGGAGAAGGCGCGCGGGTGCCGGTCGGCCGTGGCCGGATCCAGCCCGACCTGCCGGAGCAGTTCGGCGACCCGCTTCTCCCGGGTCGCCCGGTCGCCGAGCCCGTGGGCGATCAACGGTTCGGCGATGATCTGCCCGGCCGTCATCCGGGGGTTGAGCGAGGCGTACGGGTCCTGGAAGACCATCTGCACCTCGCGGCGGGCGGCGGCGCCGCCGCCGCGGCCGAACTCCTCGCCGCGGAACCGGATGGTGCCGGCCGAGGGGGCGTGCACCTGGACCAGCGCGCGGGCCAGCGTCGACTTGCCGGAGCCGGACTCGCCGACCAGCCCGAGCGTCTCGCCGGGGTGCAGGACGAGGTCGACGCCGTCCAGCGCGGTGACGGCCCGTCGGCGCGGCCCGTACGTCTTGCCCACCCCGCTGACGGTGAGCAGCGGTTCGGGGCCCGGGGTGCTGTTGGCGGCGGCCTCGGAGGGGGCGTCCAGCCGTGGCACGGCGGCCAGCAGCTCCTTGGTGTACGGGTGCCGGGGCGCCGCGAGCACCTCGGCCGTCCGGCCCTGCTCGACCACCCGGCCTTCCCGCATCACCAGGATCCGGCGGCACGTCCGGGCGATCACGCCGAGGTCGTGGCTGATCACCACGAGGGCGGTGCCGGTCTCCCGGTTGATCCGGGCCAGCAGCCGGAGGATCTGCTGCTGGACGGTCGGGTCGAGTGCGGTGGTCGGTTCGTCGGCGACGAGCACCTCGGCGTCGTGGGCGAGGGCGAGCGCGATCATGATCCGCTGGCGCTGGCCGCCGGAGAACTGGTGCGGGTGGTCGCGCAGCCGGCCGGCGGCGTCGGGGATGCCGACCAGGCCGAGCAGCTCGACCGCCCGGGCGGCCCGCGCGGTGCGGTCCGTCGTGCCGTGCGCCCGCAGGGCCTCGTCCAGTTGCTTGCCCACGGTGAGCACCGGGTTCAGCGAGGACATCGGATCCTGGAAGATCATCGCGATCCGCCGTCCGCGCAGCTCGCGCAGGGCCGGCTCGGGCAGCACGGCGAGGTCCTGGCCGTCGAGCTCGACCGAACCGCCGGTGATCCGGCCGCCCGGCGGCAGCATCCGCAGCAGGGCCAGCGCGGTGGTCGACTTGCCGGAGCCGGACTCGCCGACCAGCCCGAGCGTGTCCCCGGCCGCCAGCTCGAAGCCGACCCCGTCGACGGCGCGGACCCCGGGGACGGCGCCGACCCTCCGGCCGGTGGCGGCTCCGGCTCCCTCCCCCGCGCCGCCGAACTCGACGGTGAGGTCGCGGACCCGGAGCACCGGGCCCCTCTCGGGACTGCTCCCCGGGCGGCTGTCGGGGCCGTGCTCCGGGCGGCTCGCCGGGCGGCTGTCGGGGCCGTGCTCCGGGTGGCTCGCCGGGCGGCTCATCGGCGCGCTCCCTTGTTCAGCGCCTCGGCGATCAGGGTGAAGCCGAGGACCAGGGCGGTGGTGGCGGCCAGCGGGGCGGCCGCGAACGTGGGCTGGGTGGAGAGGTAGGCGACGGACTGGCTGAGGATCGAGCCGAGGGTGGGCTCCGGCGGCCGGACGCCGAGGCCGAGGAAGCTCATCGCGCCCTCGATGAAGACGCCGATGGAGAGCGCGACGGCCGTCTGCACGATCAGCGGGTCGGCCGCGTTGGGAACGACGTGGCGCAGCAGCACCCGGAGCCGGGAGGCTCCGCCGACCCGGGCGGCCAGGGCGTACTCGCGCTCCCGCTGGACGAGGATGCCGGCCCGCAACTGGCGGCCGAAGCCCGGGATCTCGGCGAGCGCGACGACGATCAGGACCGGCCAGCGGCCGGGGCCGAGGACGGCCGTGACGGCCAGGGCCAGGATGATCCCGGGGAAGGCGAGCAGCAGGTCGAAGACGCGCTGGACGGCGAGGTCGGCCACCCGGGACGAGGCCGCGAGCAGGGCGAAGGAGCAGCCCAGCAGGGCGCCGACCGGCACCGCGGCGAAGGTGATCGCGAGGTCGGTGCCGGTGCCGTGCAGCACCCGGCTGAAGAGGTCGCGGCCCAGGTCGTCGGTGCCGAAGGGGTGGGCGGCGCTCGGCCCGGCCAGGGCCAGCGCGCTCTGGGCGTTCGGGTCGAGGTCGGTGAGCAGCGGCGCGGCGAGGGCGGCCAGGGCGATCACGCCGACCAGGACCAGGCCGGTGAGGCCGCGGCCGGTCAGCAGCCCGGCCAGGTAGCGGTTGTGGCGGCGGGCGCCGGGGGACTTCGGCCGGTCGGCCGTGAGGACGGTCATGGGTTTCACTCCCACCGGATCCGGGGGTCCAGCCACGCGTACACCAGGTCGGTGAGCAGCTGGACGGTGACGTAGACGGCGACGATCAGTAGCAGGAGGTCCTGCACGACGGGGTAGTCGCGGCGGATCACGCCCTGTTCGATCAGCTGGCCGAGGCCGGGCCAGGCGAAGATCCGCTCCACCAGGACGGCGCCGGCGATGAGTTGGCCGATCTGCAGGCCGAGCACGGTGATCGCGGGCGGCAGCGCGTTGGGCAGGGCGTGCTGCCAGACGATCCGCCGGCGGGAGACGCCGAGCGCGGTGGCGGTGCGGACGTAGTCCTCGGCGAGCGCGCGCTCCATGCCGTCCTTGAGGTAGCGGGCGAGCACGGCGGCGCTCGGCAGGGCCAGGCAGACGGCCGGCATCAGCAGGTACTGGACGGCGAGGTCGGGCTGGTCGAGCAGCGACTCGTGGCCGCCGGCCGGCAGCAGCCCGAGGGTGACCGCGAAGAGCAGCACCAGCAGGACGCCGGTGACGAACGGGGGCACGGCGAGGACGGCGGTGGTGAAGGCGCGGACGGCGGCGGCGACCGGCCGGCGCCGGGTGGTCGCGCCGAGCACCCCCAGCGGGAGGGCGATCAGGATCACCAGCAGCAGGGCGCCGAGGGTGAGTTGGACGGTGGCGCCGAGGCCGTTGCCGATCAGGTCGGCGACCTGCCCGCCGATCGCGTAGCTGGGCCCGAGATCCCCGGTGACGAGGTGGCCGAGCCAGCTGACGTACTGGGTGAGCAGCGGTCGGTCGAGGCCGAGCCGGCCGCGGACGGCGGCGACGGCCTCCGGGCCGGCGTCGGGCCCGGCCAGCGAGGTGGCCGGGTCGCCGGGGATCAGCCGGAGGATGAGGAAGACCAGGAAGGAGGCGAGGACGAGGACGAGCAGCCCCGAGGGCAGCCGTTTGACGAGGAAGGTGCGCATCGGTCAGGCCGCCAGGTAGGCGTCGTCGAGGTTGAGGTAGCCGAACTTGTTGAGGTCGGCGCCGCGGGCCTTGCCGCCGGCGACCTCGACCAGGCCGGCGATGGCGAGGTCGATGACGAACTCCTCGTCCAGCAGCACGTCGGTGATCTGCTGGTAGAGCGCCTTGGCCTCGGCGCCGTCGCTGTCCGGCCGGTTCCAGGCCTTCTGGACGACGTCCGTGTAGGCGGGCGAGCTGAAGCGCGAGCTGTTCTTCGCCTCGTTGAACGGGTAGGCGCTGACCGCCAGGGTGGCCGGGTGCAGCTGGGCGAAGCCGTGGCTGAGCGTCCAGAGGGCGGGCATGGTCTGGGAGATGAGCTGCTTCTGCATGGTGGGGGAATCGGTGGGCTGGAGCACCGTCTCGATGCCGACCTGCTTGAGGTCGTACTGCAGGATCTGGGCGACGGCGGTGGAGCCGGGCTCGTTGGAGTGCGCGAACGGCAGGGTGATGCTGTCGAGGCCCGCCTCCTTGAGCAGCGCCCGCGCCTTGTCCGGGTTGTGGCTGTAGCGGGTGGCGTTGGCCTCGCTGTAAGCGGGCGAGGACTTGGGCCAGGGGGCGGAGGAGACGGTGCCGTACCCGCCGAGGGCCTGCTGGACGAGCCGCTCGCGGTCCACCGCCCAGGCGATGGCCTGCCGGACGCGCTTGTCGCCCACGTGCTCGCCGGTGAGGTTGGCGCCGATGTAGTAGGCGCCGGCGCCGGTGTCGTACTGCTTGATGTGGAACTGCGGGTCGTCCTTGAGGGTGGCCACGTCCTTGCCGCGCACGGAGTAGGACAGCTGGGTCTGGCCGGTCCTGAGCGAGGACAGCAGGGACTCCGCCTGCGGGACGATCCGGATCTCGACGCCGTCCAGGTAGGGCCGGCCGGGGTTCCAGTACTTCTCGTTGCGGGCGAAGGTGATGGAGCTGCCGGGCTTGCGGTCGGTGAGCGTGAACGGGCCGGTGCCGATCAGTCTGGTGCCGGCGACGGCCTCCTCGACGCTGACCGAATCCGGGATGATCATGAACTCGAAGAGGTCGAAGAGGTTGCTCACCGGGTGGGCGAGGACGAGGGTCAGCTCGAAGTCGCCGTTCTTCCGGAAGTCCGTGACGGCCGCGGCGGTGGACCGCAACTGGGCCGACCGGGCCGGGTTCTGGAGGTTCTTGACGGCGAACACCACGTCGTCCGCGGTGAACTTGCGGCCGCTGTGGAAGAGCACGTCCTCGCGCAGCTTCAGCGTGACCCCGGTGCCGTCCGCCGCCACCTGCCAGGAGGTGGCCAGCTCGGGCTGCGGCTGGAGCCGGTCGTCGTACCTGGTCAGGGTGTTGAAGACCAGGCGCTGGACGAGGGTGTTGGCACTCTGGGCGAAGAGCAGGCTCGGGGTGAAGTCGACACCGGCGCCCACCGTGAGGACGCCGCCCCGGCGCGGGCCCGCCGATCCGCCCGCGGCGGAGGTGGCGGTGTCCGCGGCCGAACGGCAGGCCGCCAGCGTCAGCAGGCCGGCGCCGGCGAGGCCTCCGCGGAGCAGGGCCCGGCGGGAGACGCCGGGGGCGGAGGAAGTGGTGAACGCGGTCATAACGGGTCCTTCGACGGGGTGGTCGGGCGGGCGAGTGGGAGGGGGTGGGGCTGGGGTACTGGACGGCGGGGAGGTGCCGGGTCGTGGGGTGGCGGGGTCGTCCGGTCAGAGCAGCCGGCCGGGGCCGGCGGGCGGCGCCGGGGCGGACGCCGTCGCCTGGAGCGGCCGGGCGTACAGCACGCCCAGGACGGCGGCGCCGGCCGCCACGGCGAGCGCGTCGGCCCCGCGCCGCTGGGCGATCAGCAGGTCCGCGTCCCGGTGCAGGTGCGAGCGGAGCGCGAACTCGGCCCGGACCACGTCCAGGTAGACCGGATCGAGTACCGCGAAGGTCTCGGTGAGCACCAGCAGGTCGGGGTTGACCACGTCCGCCAGCAGGGCGAGGGCCCGGCCGACGATCGCGGCCCGGCGGCGGACCAGGAGGTCGGCCCGCCGGTCCCCGGCCTGCACGGCGGCGATCAGCTCGGCCCGGTCGGGCCGGGAGGTGATCCCGTCCGCGGCCGCCGCCTCGAAGAGCGTGGTGTCCGAGGCGGCGGCCGCCAGACAGCCGGTCCGGCCGCAGTGGCAGAGCGTGTCGTCGCCCGGCACCGGCAGGTGGGCGACGTCGCCGGTGGCCGAGGCGGGGCCCAGGTGCACCACGCCGGCCACCGCGAGCGCCGCGTCCACCACGTGCCCGACGAAGAGGTGCACCATGGAGCGGCGGGCGGCCGGGTGCCCGAAGAGGATCTCCGCCTGGGTGAGCGCACGGGCATGGTTGTCCACCCGCACCGGCAGTCCGGAGGCCCGGGAGAGCAAGTCGCCGAGCGGCATGTCCTTCCATTGGAGCGGGTCATGCCGGACCGTCATGCCGCGGTCCGGATCGACCGTGCCACCGGTGACGGCGCCCAGCCCGACCACCGTCCGGCCGCCCGGCACCTGGGCGAGCAGCCGGGGCAGCCGCTCCAGCAGTGGCCCCAGCACGGCGTGCCCGGTACGGCCGCGGTTGCTCAACTCCTGCCGGCGGAGCACGTTTCCGCGCAGGTCCAGCAGGGAGAAGGTGGTGTACGGCACCCCGATGTGCAGCCCCGCCACCGCCAGTCGGCCGGTGTCGACGTCCACCGGCAGCTGCGGCCGCCCGACCGTGCCCGCCCCGCCGCCGGTCAACTCGGGCCGCTCGCAGAGCAGTCCGATCCGGGTGAGGTCCACCACCTGCCGGGACACCGCGGAGGCGCTCAGCCCGGTGAGTGCGGCGACCCGGCTGCGGGCGATCGGCCCGCGGTCGAGCACGGTCCGCAGCACGGTGGCGGCGTTGACGTCCCGCCGCTCGTCCCCGATGCGGCGGTCGTCGCCGGTCCGCCGCTCGTCCGCGGGGCGGAGGGCGGGGTGCGGGAGCGTGTCGGACATCGCGGGTGCCTTTCGGGCTGCGGGGCTACGGGGTTGCGGGGCGCCGGCCTGCGGGTGGTGGCCCGGGCCCGGGGGACGGCCCGGGCCCGGGCCGGTCGGCTCACGCCGGGAGGGAGGCCTCCAGCTCCTCGGCCGGGACGAGACCGGCCACCTTGGGCGGCTCGGTCGGCTCCAGCAGACGGCTCGGGGTGCCGTCCACGCCCACCGGCAGGTCGCCGTCCAGGGTGATCCGGCGGACCAGGCGCGGCTCGTCGCCGTAGTCGTTGACGGCGTAGTGCTGGGTGGCGCGGTTGTCCCAGACCGCCACGTCGCCGACCTGCCACTCCCAGCGCACGGTGTTCTCCAGCCGCTCGACGTACCGCTGGAAGAGGTCGATCAGGGCGCGGCTGTCGGCCCCCGACACGCCCACGATGCGCTGCGCGAACGCGCCGAGCAGCAGCGTCTTCTCGCCGGTCACCGGGTGCACGCGGACCAGCGGGTGCTCGGTCTTGAACGCGGTCGAGACGAACACCTGGCGGAACAGCTTGGCGATCTCCGCGTTGTCGGCCAGCTCGGGCCGCAGGGCCAGGCTCGCCGCGTAGTCGTAGTCGTTGGTGTGAACCGCCCGCAGGCTCTCCGCCAGCACCTTCAGCGGCTCCGGCAGGTCCTGGTAGGCGGCGACGGTGTTGGCCCAGACGGTGGAGCCGCCGGCCGGCGGGAGTTCCAGCGAGCGGAGGATCGAGGCCTTCGGGTAGGACGGGACGAAGGTGACGTCGGTGTGCCAGTTGTTGGCGCGCACCCCCTTGGTGGCGTCCAGCTCGAAGATGTACCGGCCGTCCGCGCTGGGCACCGTCGGGTGGCCGACCGGCTGGCCCAACAGGCGGGCGAACGCCTCGTGTTCGGCGTCGTCCAGGTGGTTCTGGCCGCGGAAGAACAGCACCTTGTGCTCGTACAGCGCGGCCTCGACGGCAGCGACGGTCTCGGCGGGCAGGTCGCCGCCGAGCCGGACGTCGTGCACGATCGCGCCGATCCGGCCGGCGGCCGGGGTGATGCGGAGCTCGGTGAGGGCGGTGGTCATGGTGGAACCTCGGCTTTCGCGGGGAGGGGGGACGGGAGGGGGACGGGACGGCGAAGGAGCGGACCGGCAAGGAGATGCCGGCCGGCCGCGCCGGTGTGGGGCAGGGCGGGCGTGCGGCAGGACCGGCCGGCTTGGCGCGGACCGGATGCGGAACGCGGCGCAGGGAGGGGCGGCACAGGGCGGCGCGGCCCCACACCGGCGCGGCGCGGTGCCGTGCGGTGCCGTGCGGTGCCGTGCGGTGCCGTGCAGGGAGTACGGGCGGCGCCGGGTGTGCGGCAGTGGCGGACGGCTGTCCGACGGGCGCACGGTCGGTGGGCGCCTTGCCCGGGGGCGGGCGCCGGGCTCTACCGGATCAGCGGTACGGGCTCAGCACGGCCCCGGGCGGGAGCGGGCGTTCAGCGACAACAGCGGCTGCGGCCGTGGCCACGGCAGGGACGGGGACAGGCAGGGCACGGGACCCCGAGTACGTCGGTCATCGGCCCTCCTTCCGGCGTGCTGCGAGTGGGCTCGGCGCTCATCGTGCTGAACGCCGAGGCCTGCTGTCAATCGCCGTTCTGCCTGCTGGTCAGCGGAGTTGCGGCGGTGTTGCGTCCCGTTGCGGCCGGTGTCGGAGCGATGGCGGGCGTGCGTCACGAGGGCATTCGGCCTTGTCGGGGGGCCTGGCGGAGTTATTAGCTCTCGGAGCGGAAGAAACTCCGACGGTCTCCGCAGGCACGCTGCGGCCGCTCGCGGGCGCTGTTCGGTGCCGCCGCGCGGGCCTGCGGGCGCGGCGGCGTCGGCCCGATCGGGTTCGTGTCCGCATGCGCCTTCGTCTTCGTCGTGGTGCTCGTGACTCCGTCCCTGTCCCTGTCCCTGTCCCTGTCCCTGTCCCTGTCCCTGGTCCCGTTCCCGAGGGGAGAAGCCCGGTGCTCGACCTGGCACGTGAGGGGTGGCGTGGCTCTCCTGACCCTGGCGCGCCGGAGGCAGCGTCGGCGGCTGTCGAGGGCGACGTAGATCGCCGCGGGCCACCTGGGCAGGGACCGGACGGCCCAGCCGAGGCAGGAGCGAGAGCCGCGAGCGCCTACGCGAGACCTGCATACGCGAGCTCACGCCAATCAGGACCGATGGCGACCCGCCCTGTTCGGTCGGCGGTTCGCGGTGGAGGCTTCACGCGTGGCCGGCGGTCGGCGAGGGCGGGGCAGGCGCTGTCGGAACCCGCCAGTGCGCGGGTGGCGTGGGTCCGGTCGAAGTGAACGCCGGTGGGCCGCCCCCGCCCGCAGGCGGCCTGCGCACCGTCCAAGGATCTGGGGAAGGTTGGCGAGCATGTCGGCGGGTCCGCCGACCCCTGGTCGGCGGACGCAAGGACCGCAGCAGATCAATCACCGAGCAGCCGGGGCGGGGCCGGTCAGCCGCCGCACGCGCAGCCTGCGGCGGTCTTCGCCTCGGCCGGGCTCTGGGTGGGGTCGACGGCCTGTTCGACGGGGGTGCAGCAGGCGGTGGTGCCGCAGCAAGCCTCCGGCGCACTGTCGGCGCTCTTGCCAAGGGTGTCCGCGTCGGCCTTCACGACGTAGACCTCCCACGGCTCCTTGCCGGGGCCGTGCACCCACGTCTTGTCCTGGAGCGCGTAGCAGCAGGAGGTGTCGTTCTCCTCGAAGGTGGCCAGGCCCGCGTCCTTGAGCCGGCTGGTCGCCGCGGCCACCTGCTCGGTGGACTCGACCTCGACGCCGAGGTGGTCCAGGCGGGTGTCCTCGCCGGCCTCGCCCTCGATGAGGACGAGCTTGAGCGGGGGCTCGGTGATGGCGAAGTTCGCGTAGCCGGGGCGGCGCTTGGCCGGCTCGGTGCCGAAGAGTCTGGAGTAGAAGGCGATGGAGCCTTCGAGGTCGGCGACGCGCAGGGCGAGCTGAACACGGGACATGACGGTTCCCCGATCCGAGGTCTTGTTTCGACGTCTGTCGATACAGTGAGCTTGCCTCTCCGGATAGATGGCTGTCAACATAGACGTATGTCGAATCTGGAACTGCCGGTGCTCGGCCAGGACGACGCGGCGGCGTGCTGCTCGCCGATGGTCCGCGAGCCCTTGGGTGAGGAAGCCGCCATGGACCTGGCGAAGATGTTCAAGGCCCTGTCGGACCCGGTGCGGCTGCGGCTGCTGTCCCTGATCGCCTCGCACGAGGGCGGGGAGGCCTGCGTCTGCGACCTGACCGGCCCCTTCGAGGTCTCCCAGCCCACCATCTCCCACCACCTGAAGGTGCTGCGCGAGGCCGGGCTGGTCGGCTCCGAGCGGCGTGGGACCTGGGTCTACTACTGGGTGCTGCCCGCCGCGCTGGCCAAGCTGTCCGCCCTGCTCCGGACTCCGGCAGGCACGGCCGCCCAGACGGCAGGAGGCGCGAGATGACCGAGGTAGCTCCGCTCGGGCGCCGGGCCGCGGTCGAGTTCGTCGGCACCGGCGCCCTGGTCGCGGTCGTGGTCGGCTCCGGCATCCAGGCCACCCAGCTGTCCCAGGACGTGGGCGTGCGGCTGCTGGCCGACTCACTGGCCACCGTGTTCGGTCTCGGCGTGCTGATCGTCCTGCTCGGCCCCGTCTCCGGGGCCCACTTCAACCCTGCTGTCACCCTGGCCGCCTGGTGGACCGGACGCCGCGGCGGGGAGGGCCCGGGCCTGCGCGAGGTCGCCGCCTACCTGCCCGCGCAGATCGCCGGGGCGATCTGCGGGGCGGTGCTGGCGGACGCGATGTTCGCGCAGCCGCTGGTGCGCTGGTCCACCCACGCTCGCGGGGCCCCGCATCTGTGGCTGGGCGAGGTCGTGGCGACCGCCGGCCTCATCCTGCTGGTCTTCGGTCTGGCCCGGGCCGGCCGGGCGCACTTCGCCCCGGTCGCGGTCGCCTCCTACATCGGCGCCGCGTACTGGTTCACCTCCAGCACGTCGTTCGCCAACCCGGCCGTCACGGTCGGCCGGGCGTTCACCGAGACCTTCGCCGGGATCGCCCCGCCCTCGGTGCTGCCGTTCGTCGCCGCCCAGCTCGTCGGCCTGGTGGTCGGCGTCGCCTTGGCCGCCGTGCTGTTCGGCCGCCCCGTCGCGGCTGCCGCCGAGGACGTCGTGGTCCCGTACGACGTGCACCACCCGGCCGCCGCCGAACGCTGAACCCGCCCCGCCGCTCCTGCCCGAAGGAAGAACTCGTGAGCTCTCCTGCCGTCCCGTCCGTACTGTTCGTCTGCGTCCACAACGCCGGCCGCTCGCAGATGGCCGCCGCGTTCCTCACCCGCCTCGGCGGCCAGCGCGTCGAGGTCCGCTCCGCCGGATCCGCCCCTGCCGACACGGTGAACCCGGCCGTGGTCGAGGCGCTGGCGGAGGTCGGCATCGACATCTCCGCCGAAGTGCCGAAGGTGCTGACCGCCGAGGCGGTGCAGGCCTCCGACGTGGTGATCACCATGGGCTGCGGCGACGCCTGCCCGTACTTCCCCGGCACGCGGTACCTGGACTGGAAGCTGGATGACCCGGCAGGCCAGGGCGTCGACGCCGTGCGCCCGATCCGCGATCAGATCGAGCAGCGCATCCGCGGCCTGCTCGCCGAGCTCGGCATCGAGGCCGCAGCATGAACGCCGCCGTGACCATCACGGCGATGCTGCCCGAGCACGCCGGTCAGGTGCTGACGATCTACCAGCACGGGATCGACGGCGGCGACGCCACCTTCGAGACCACCGCCCCCAGCTGGGAGGCGTTCGACGCCTCCCGGCTCACCGGACACCGCCTGGTCGCCCTCGATGCCACCGGCCGGGTGCTCGGCTGGGCAGCCGCCGTGCCGGTCTCCGACCGATGCGCCTACGCCGGCGTGGTCGAGCACTCCGTCTACGTCCACTCTGCCGCCCGCGGCCAAGGCCTCGGCCTCGCCCTGCTCCGGGCCCTGCTCGCGTCCACCGACGCCGCCGGCATCTGGACCGTCCAGTGCGGCATCTTCCCGGAGAACACCGCCAGCCTCGCCCTGCACACCAAGGCTGGCTTCCGCGTGATCGGCACCCGCGAACGGCTGGGCCGACACCACGGACGCTGGCGCGACGTCATCCTGCTTGAGCGCCGCAGCCCGGCCGTCTCCTGATCCACCTGCGCCCGGCTCCGCCGGGCCGCTCCGTGTCCGCAGCGGCTCGGGGGCGCGGTGGCGCCGCGGGCCCGGCGGCCGGGCGGGCTCACGTGGGTGGACGGCGTCCCGGATGACCGGCCCCGTCACGTCGGTTCCTCCGTGGAGACGACCAGGAGCTTCGTCACCGAGCCGTCCTCGCCGACGACGTCGCGCAGGTGCCGGAAACCCAGACGGCGGCACATCTCCAGACTCGCGGTGTTCTCCGCGCCCACCATCCCGTAGGCCTCCTTGAGTCCGAGGTGGTCCGCGGCGTGGCGCAGCAGGCCGCGGACCACCTCGCTGCCCAGTCCCCGGCCCCAGAACTCGGGGGCGAGGGCGGTGATCAGTTCGTGGCCGTCGACGTTTCCGGTCTTCTTCAGCTCCGCGTGGCCCGCGTATCTCCCGTCGTGCCACAGGCCCCACACGTCGAACAGGTCCTTGGGGTACACGTCCGTCTGGATCGCGCGGAACAGCACGCGCAGCTCCGACTCGGGAGCGCGCTCCTGGCCCATCCAGTGGCACACCTCCTCGATGCGCAGCAGTGCGACGAAGGCGTCCTCGTCCTCGGGCCGGTAGGGGATGAAGTCGAGGCGCTCGGTGCGCAGGGCGGGGGTCATGGCGGGCTCCGATCGGGGTGGGCGCCGTGGCGGTGGCAGGGAGCGGGGGGTAGGAGGGGGCGGGGGCGCCGGGCCGGCGTTGTGCGGCCGGCACCCCCGGTCGGGTGGCGGGTCAGGACTCGCTGTTCGCCATGCGCTCGCGCAGGCTGCGCGGGCGCATGTCGGTCCAGACCTCGTCGACGTAGGCCATGCACTCGGCCTCGGTGCCCTCCTTGCCGACGCTCTGCCAGCCCGCGGGTACCTCGATGTCGGCCGGCCAGAGCGAGTACTGCTCCTCGTCGTTGCGCAGCACCTGGTAGCGGGTGTTCTCGTCCATGTCACGTTCCTCGGTGGTAGCTGTAGCTGGGGTGCGGTCGGCGGTGATGGTCGGGCGGGCGCGCGGGGGGCCGCGGCCCGCCGGCGGGTACGGCGCGGTCATCGGCTTCCCCGGGCGTGCCGGGCGATGTGGCGCAGAGCCTCGCCGAACTCCTCGGCGACCCCGCGCACACTGGCCGTGTCGTGGACGGCGGGGCGGTGGTGCCAGGTGAAGGCGAGGCGGCCGTCCTGGACCGCGCCCACCACCTCCAGCGGGTGGGAGCCGCCGTCGCGGGGGTCGTGGTCCTGCCCGAACGAGCCGCGCTCGACGCGCACCAGGCCGCGGCCGGCGTTCTCCGGGCGGGAGTCCCACTGGCCGAGGTAGTTGAAGACCACCTCGCCCCGGGCGCCGGCGGCGAGCCGCTCGCGGACCTCGGGCGGGCCGAAGGTGCGCAACGCGCCGTAGCCGAGCCCGTTGCCCGGCACCGCGCGCAGTTGGCGGCGCACCGACTTCACCAGGGACCGCCAGTCGCGGTCGGGTCCGAACTCGCCGGGTGCGGGCACCTGGAAGGCGACCGGGTAGACGGTGGTGAACCAGCCGACCGTGCGGGAGAGGTCGACGCCGTCGAGCACGTCCTCGCGGCCGTGTCCCTCCAGGTCCAGCCGGACCTGTTCGCTTCCGGTCCAGCGGGCCAGCGCCAGGGCGAGCGCGGCCAGCAGGACGTCGTTGACCCGGGTGCGGTAGGCCGTCGGCGCGGCCCGCAGCAGAGCTGCGGTGTCCGCCTCGTCCAGTTCCACGCTCACCGTCGCCCGCTCGCCCGCCCCGGTGTCGGTGTCGGCGTCGGCGTCGGCGTCGGCGGGGCGGGCCGCCCGGGCGGGGCCGGCGGACACCGCCTGTTCCCAGTGGGGCAGTTCGTCGTCCAGGGCGCCCGCGGCGACGTGGGCGGCGAGTCCGAGCGCCCAGTCCCGGAAGGACGTGCCGCGTTCGCCGAGGGTGACCGGTTCGCCCTGCTCGGCCTGCCGGTAGGCGCTCTCCAGGTCGTCACCCAGGATGCGCCAGGAGACGGCGTCGACGACCAGGTGGTGGGCGACCAGGAGCAGCAGGACCGGTTGGCCGGGGTCACCGGTGAACAGCGCCGCCCGCAGGAGCGGGCCGCGGGCCAGGTCGAATCCGGCGTGCAGGTCGTCGGCGGCCCGTGCGACGGCGGCGGCGGCCTGTTCGGATGTCTGCCCGGTCAGGTCGTGGTGCTCCAGAACGTCGTCGGCGGGGGCGGGCGGCGGGTTGAACTGGTGCCAGCCCGCCTCGTCCCGGGTGAAGCGCATGCGCAGCGCGTCGTGGTGCTCCAGCAGGGCGTGCAGGGCCGTGCGCAGCGCCCGCGGGTCGGGGGCGGCGCCGAGTTCGAGGAGCGTCGACTGGTTGAAGTGGTGGTGGGCGGCGCGCGGGGTGCCGAGGAACCATTCCTGGATGGGCGTGAGCGGCACCTCGCCGGTCACCGGTGCGTCGCCGGCGTGCTGCGGGGCGTCGCGCACGACGGTGGCCAGCTGTGCGACGGTCTGGTGGCTGAACAGGTCCCGGGTCGCCAGGTGCAGGCCGTCCCGGCGCAGCCGCGAGACCACCTGCATGCTCAGGATGGAGTCGCCGCCGAGGACGAAGAAGTTGTCGTCGGCGCCGATTTCCTCGATGCCCAGTACGTCGGACCAGATCCGGGCGATCCGGCGTTCGGTGTCGGTGCGCGGCGCGACCCGTGGCCCGGCGGCGGCCTGGGCGGGTCCGGGGTCGGGCAGCGCCCGGCGGTCGGTCTTGCCGCTCGGGGTGAGCGGCAGCCGCTCCAGTGGCACGAAGAGGGAGGGGACCATGTGCGGGGGCAGCAGCTCGGCCAGGTGCGCGCGCAGCTCGGCGACGGGCACCTGGTCCGCCAGGGGACCGGCGCAGCTGTCGGCGAGGACGAGGTAGGCGACCAGCCGGGCGGGCCCGGCTTCCGGGCCGTCCCCGGCTGCGCCGGTACGCACGGTGACGACCGCGTCCCGCACCAGGGCGCTGCGGCGCAGCGCACTCTCCACCTCGCCGGGCTCGATCCGGAAGCCGCGCAGCTTGACCTGGTCGTCCATCCGACCCACGAAGCGCAGCTCTCCGTCGCCGTGGCGGCGCGCGAGGTCTCCGGTGCGGTACATCCGGTCCCCCGGCGCGCCGAACGGGTCGGCCACGAAGCGGGCGGCGGTCAGGCCCGGGCGGTTCAGGTAGCCGCGGGCCAGGGCGGGCCCGGCGACGTACAGCTCCCCGGTCACACCGGGCGGGACCGGCCGTAGGGCGGCGTCCAGCAGGTAGACGCTGGTGGGACCGGCGGGGCGGCCGATCGGGGGGGTGCCCGCGCCCGCCGCCAGCGGGCCGGTCCAGCTGGCGACCACCGTGGCCTCGGTGGGGCCGTACGAGTTGACCATCCGCCGTCCGGGGGCCCAGGTGTCGACCAGGTCGGCCGGGCAGGCCTCGGCCCCGACGATGAGGGTGCGCAGGGCGGGCAGCGCGCCGGCCGCGGCCGGGTCCACGGTGGCCAGGGCCGCCGGCGGGATCAGCGCGTGGCTGATCCGCCGCTCGGCGAGCACCTCGGCCAGCCGCTCGCCGACCAGCGGGCCCTCTTCGCCGGTGACCATGGTGGCCCCGCTGAGCAATGAGACGCACAGCTCCAGCACCGAGGCGTCGAAGCTGGGCGAGGCGAACTGGAGGATCCGGTCGCCGGGGCCGGCCGCGTACTGCTCGGCGGCGGCCGCGGCGAAGCCGGCCAGTCCGCGGTGGGTGACCGCCACGCCCTTGGGTGTCCCGGTCGATCCCGAGGTGTAGATGACGTAGGCGGGGTGGCCGGTGTTGAGCGCGGTGGTGCGGTCGGCGTCGGTGGGCGGTGTCGGCGCGCCGTCGGCGGTCCACACCTCGGCGGGGTCGTCGAGCACCAGGAAGGCGCCGGCGTCGCGCACCATGAAGTCCTTTCGCCCGGTCGGGTAGTCGGGGTCGACCGGGAGGAAGGCGCCGCCGGCCTTGCTCACGGCGAGCTGCGCCACCACCGTCTCGGCCGCGCGCGGCAGCGCCAGGGCCACCACCCGCTCCGGCCCCACGCCCTGGCGGATCAGCCGGTGGGACAGCCGGTTGGCCGCCCGGTCCAGCTGCGCGTAGGTCAGTTCACGTTCGCCGTCCAGCAGCGCCACCGCGTGGGGAGTGCGGGCCGCCTGCTGTTCGAACAGCTCGGGCAGGGTCGCCTCGGGCACCGGCCGGAACGTCCCCCGGGCCTGGTCGAGCAGGGCCTTCAGCTCGTCGTCGGAGGCCAGCGGCAGGGCGCCGATGGGGCGTTCGGGGTCCTCCGCGACGGCGGCGAGCAGGGTGGCGAGCTGGTCGGCGATGCGCTCGGCGGTGACCGCGTCGAACAGGTCGGTGTTGTAGCTGATCAGGGCGCGCAGCGCTCCGGAGTCCGTCTCGGCGAACTCCAGGGTGAGGTCGAACGGCGCCTGTTCCAGCTCGCTCTCGACGTCGGTGGCGGCGAGGCCGGGAAGTTCCAGGTCGGCGGCCGGGGTGTTCTGCAGGACGACCATGACCTGGAAGAGCGGGCTGCGGCTGGTGTCGCGGACCGGCTGCACCTCGTCGACCACCCGTTCGAACGGCACCTCCTGGTGCGCGAAGGCGTCCAGCACCGTGTGCCGCACGCCGCCGAGGAACTCGGTGAAGGGCTGCCCCGCCTCGACCCGGGAGCGCAGGACCAGGGTGTTGACGAAGAACCCGACGAGGTTCCGCGTCTCGGCCCGGTCGCGGCCGGAGGTGACGGTGCCGACCGCGATGTCCGCGTCCCCGGTGAGCCGGGCGAGGTAGGCCTGGGTGGCGGCGACCAGCGTGGTGAACAGGGTGGCGCCCTGCTCCCGGCCGATCCGGGCCAACCGGCGGGCGGTCGGGGCGGGCACCTCCAGGCGGGCGGTGGCTCCGTTGCTGGTGCGCACCGCGGGCCGCGGCCGGTCGGTGGGCAGGTGGAGCGGCTCGGCGTCCGCCAGCTGCTTCCTCCAGTAGTCGAGCTGATCGTCGGCGGCGGCGCCGGCCGTGCGCTGCCAGTGCGCGTAGTCGGCGTACTGCACCGGCAGGGGCGGCAACTGGGCTTCGTCGGAGCCCAGTTCGGCGCGGTAGAGGTGGGCCAGGTCGGTGAGCAGGACGGAGGTCGACCAGCCGTCGGTGACGATGTGGTGCAGGGTGAGGGCCAGCACGTGGTCACCGTCGGCCAGCCGGACCAGGGCGACCCGCAGCAGCGGACCCCGACGCAGGTCGAAGGGTCGGCCCCGCTCGTCGGCGAGCAGCCCGCGCAGCGCCGACTGCCTTTCCCGCTCGGGCAGTTCGGACAGGTCGTGGAGCGCGAGCGGCACCTCCCGCGGCTGATGGACGAGCTGGACGCCACGCCCGTCGACGCTGTCGAAGGTGGTGCGCAGCGACTCGTGGCGGGCCACCAGCGCGTCCAGGGCCGCGCCGAGGGCGCCGAGGTCCAGGGCGCCGTGCAGGCGAAGCGCGAGCGCGGTGACGTACTCGGTGCCGCCGGGCTTGAACTCCTCCAGGAACCAGAGGCGTTGCTGGGCGTAGGACATCGGCGGCGCCGCTTCGCGGGCGACCGGGACGACGGCGGGGTCCGCGCCGCAGGGTTGCCGCTCCTGCGTGAGCAGCCGGGCCAGTCCCGCCGGGGTGGGGTGGAGGAAGACCGCGCGGGGCGTCAGGTCGGTGCCGAACGCCTCGGCCAGCCGGGCGGCGAGCCGGATGCTGAGGATGGAGTCCCCGCCCAGCTCGAAGAAGCCGTCTTCCACACCGGGCGGCGCTGTGCCCAGCACCTCCCCGAAGACCTCCGCCGTGCGGCGTTCGGCCTCGGTGCGCGGCGCGAGGCGCTCGCGGGGCCCGGCGTCGCGGTCGGCGTCCGGCGCCGGAAGTGCCGCGCGGTCGAGCTTGCCGTTGCGGCTCAGCGGAAGGGCGGCGAGCGGGACGAAGGCGGTGGGGACGAGGTAGTCGGGCAGCAGGCGGGCGGCGAAGTCCCGCAGCTGCGCCAGGTCGGCGCCCGCGGGGCCGACGACGTACGCCACCAGCTGTCGGGCGCCGGGGCGGTCCTCGCGGACGACCACGGCGGTGTCGGCGACCCCCGGGTGCGCGGCCAGCGCGGCCGCCACCTCGCCGGGCTCGACCCGGAAGCCGCGGATCTTCACCTGGTCGTCGGTGCGGCCCAGGAACTCCACGGCGCCGTCCGGCCGCCGCCTGGCCAGGTCGCCGGTGCGGTACATCCGCTCCCCCGGCGCGCCGAACGGGTCGGCCAGGAAGCGTGCCGCGCTCTCGCCGGGCCGGCCCAGGTAGCCGCGCGCCAGGCCCTCACCGGCGACGAACAGCTCGCCCGCGCAGCCGGGCGGCACGGGCCGCAGGCGGCGGTCGAGGACGTACACCCGCTTGTCGTCCAGGGGGTGGCCGACGGGCACGGTGTCGGGCACCGCCGCCGGGTCCGTGAGGGCGAAGGAGGTCGCGAAGACGGTGGTCTCGGTGGGTCCGTAGCCGTCCAGCACGCACAGGCCGGGGCAGGCGGCGAGGACCCGGCGCACGGCGGCGGCGGGCACCACGTCGCCGCCGGTCCACAGCCGGCGCAGGCCCGTGAAGCAGTCCGGCGCGTCCTGGGCCAGCAGGCGGAAGAGCCCGGCGGTGAGCCACAGCGCCGTCAGCCCGCCGGACGTCAGCCGCCGCAGCAGCGCCGCGTCCACCGGCCCGTCGGGGGCGACGACCACCCGGCCGCCGTTGAGCAGCGGTGCCCAGACCTCGAAGGTGCTCGCGTCGAAGGCCACCGGGGAGTGCAGCAGCACCTGTTCGCAACCACCGTCGGTGAAGCGGCTGTCGGTGGCCAGCGAGGCCACGTCGCGGTGCCGGACCGCCACCGCCTTGGGCTCGCCGGTGGATCCGGAGGTGAACATCACGTAGGCCAGCCGGTCGGGGTCGGCCGGCGGCGCGGACAGCACGGGCTGCCCGGCCGCCTCGGTACGGACGGCGGCGACCTGGTCGGTGGTGAGCTGGACGGTGGCGCCGGCCCGGGCGAGCAGCGCGCGGCGGCGTTCCTCGGACGCCCGGACGTCCACCGGGACGTAGGCACCGCCCGCCTTGAGGACGGCGAGCTGGGCGACGACGAGCTCGACCGAGCGGTCCATCGCCAGCGCCACCCGCCCCTCGACGGCCAGGCCGTCGGCCAGCAGCCGGGCGGCCAGCCGGTCCGACCACCGGTCGAGCCGGCGGTAGGTCAGGTCGTCCTCGCCGTGCCGCACCGCGACCGCCTCGGGTGTGCGGCGGGCCTGCTCGGCGAAGAGCGCCACCGGGCTCTGCGCCGCCGCCGGGCGGGCGGTGCTCTGCCAGGACGCCAGCAGCTCCCGGTCGGCCGCGGTCAGCGGCTCCAGCTCGCCCACCTCACCGTCCAGACCGTCGGCGAGGGCGGTGAGCAGCACGGCCAGGCGCCGGGCCGCGCGCTCCACCGTGGACCGGTCGAACAGCGCGGGGTCGTAGGCCAGGTCGAGGCCGAGCCGCTCGGTCAGGTAGGCACGCAGGCACCACGGGAAGGTGGTGGCGTCGTCGGCCCGTACCTCCGTCACCCGCACACCGGTCCTGGCCGCGACGGACTCGTCGACGGGGTAGTTCTCGAACACCACCATGCTGTCGAAGAGCGCCTCGCCGGCCGGTACCTCGCTCAGCGCCTGGATCCGGGTCAGGGCCAGGTGGTCGAAGGGGCGCCCGTCGCTCTGGCGCGCCTGGAGCTCGCGCAGCCAGGGCAGCACGCCGCCGGTGGCGGGTATCCGGACCCGGGTCGGCACGGTGTTGATGAACATGCCGATCATCGACTCGACGCCGGGCAGCTCCGCCGGCCGGCCCGAGACGGTGGTGCCGAAGACCACGTCGTCGCTGCCGCCGTAGCGCGCCAGCAGCAGGGCCCAGGCCCCCTCGACCACGGTGTTGACGGTCAGTCCGGCGTGCGCGGCCCGCTCCCGCAGCCGCTGGGAGAGGTCCTGGTCCAGCTCGTGGTGGACGGTGGCGGCGGAGCGGGCGCGGTGCGCCTGGCCGGGCACCCGGTCGTACGGCAGCGGGTTGCGCGCGGTGAAGCCGGCCAGGGCGTCGGCCCAGTAGTGCTCGGCCGCCTGCCCGTCCTGCTCGGCCAGCCAGCGCAGGAAGTCCGCGAACGGACGCCTCGACGGGCGGGGCCCCCGCGCAGCGCCGCCGGTCAGCGCGGCGTACTGGTCGCAGACCTCGGTCAGCAACTGCCCGCTGCTCCAGCCGTCCAGGATCAGGTGGTGGGTGGACCAGAGCAGCAGCACCTCGTCACCGGGGAGCGCGGCCAGCGTGAGGCGGGTGAGCGGCGCGGCGGTGAGGTCCATGCCCGCCGCGCGATCCGCGGCGAGCAGCCGCTCGGTCTGCGCCTCCTGCCGGTCCGCCGGCAGCTGCCGCCAGTCCAGCAGGGTGACGGGCACCTCGGCTCGCTGGAGCACCAGTTGAACGGGATGCGGCAGGCCCCGCCAGTGCACGCCGGTGCGCAGCGCGGGCGTGCGGTCGGCCAGCAGCTGCCAGGCCTCGGCGAACACGCGCGGGTCGGCCACGCCGGCCAGCCGCACCACGATCCGGTCGAAGTAGGCACCCTCGGTGTCGACCAGCCCGTGGAAGAGCATCCCGGACTGGAGCGGGGTCAGCGGCAGCACGTCGGCGACCTGGCGCCCGTCGCCGACGAGCCGGTCCAGCTGGTCCTGGGTCAGGCCGGCGAGCGGGAAGTCGGAGGGGGTGCGGCCGCCGGCCCCGGGGCGGGCGCAGTGCGCCGCGATCTCGCGCAGGGCGGTGCGCATCTCCTCGGCCAGTGCGCGGACCTCGGCCTCGTCGTAGACGGCCGCCGGGTAGGTCCAGCCCAGTTCCAGGCGCCCGTGCTGGACCACCCCCGTGACGTCCAGGAGGTAGGGGCGGGCTTCGTCCGGGTCGGTGTCGCGGCCGGCCGGGGGCAGCGACGCGCGGTAGAGGCCGTCGGCGCCGGCGCTCTCGGCGTCCCACCGGCCGTGGTAGTTGAAGCCGATCCGCGGAACCGGCGTACCCGCCGGCGCACCGCCCGGCAGCAGGTGGCGCAGCGCACCGTGGCTCAGCCCGCGCAGCGGGACGGCGCGCAGCTGCTCCTTGACCGAGCGCAGCGTCTCGTGCCATCCGGCGTCGGGGTCGACGCTCAGGGCGAGCGGGAACTCGGCGGTGAACCAGCCCACCGTCCGGGACAGGTCCAGGTCGTCGAAGAGGTCCTCCCGGCCGTGCCCCTCCACGCCCACCAGCACGTTCTCGCGACCGCACCAGCGCGCCAGGGTGCGCCCCAGGGCGCTGAGCAGCACGTCGTTGACCTGGGTGCGGTAGACCTCGGGGACCTGGCGCAGCAGGGCCTCGGTCGTCTCCGCGTCCAGCGTCACGGTGACGGTGGCGGCGCCGCCGTGGGTGTTGGGACCGGGCCGGCCGGCGGGCAGGTCGGCCGGGGCCGTGGCGGTCCGCGCCCAGTACGCGGCGTCGGCGGCCAGCGCGCCGGAGCGGGTGTGCTGCTCCAGCCGGGTCGCCCAGTGGCCGTAGGAGGTGCCCGCCGGGGGCAGTTCGGCGCCGCGGCCGGCACCGACCGCCTGGTAGGCCGCTTCGAGGTCGGCCAACAGGATGCGCCAGGAGACGCCGTCCACGGCCAGGTGGTGCACGGTGACGACGAGCTGGCCCGGCTGCCGGGCGCCGCGGTCGAAGAAGAGCACGCGGACCATCCGGCCCTCGGTCGGGTCCAGTTCGGCCTGGGCCGAGGCCGTGGTGTCCTGCACCGCCGCTTCCAGGGCCGCGGGGTCGAGGCCGGCCGCCTCGTACCGGGTGAAGACGCTCCGGGGCGCCTCGGCGAGCACCTCCTGGCGCCAGCCGGTGCCGGTGTGGCGCAGCCGGGTGCGGAGGGCGGCATGGCAGCGCACCAGGGCCGCGGCTGCCCGGTCCAGGGCCGACGGGTCCGCGCCGGGGGCCAGTTCCACCCGCTGGGTCATCGTGAAGCGCATCGGGTCGCCGGGGCGGCGGCCGTCGAGGTACCAGTGCTGGATCGGGGTGAGCGGTGCTTCGGTGGGCGAGGGGTCGCCCCCGGTGTCCGGGCGCGCGCCCGCCGCACCGACCACCAGTGCGAGTTCGGCGACGCTCTGGTGCCGGAAGACGTCCTTGGTGGTCAGCGCGAGCCCGCCGGCCCGGGCCCGGGAGACGATCTGGATGCTGAGGATGGAGTCCCCGCCGAGCGCGAAGAAGTTGTCGTGCGCGCCCACCCGGTCCACACCCAGCACCTCGGCCCAGATCGCGGCCAGCCGCTCCTCGGTGCCGGGCCGCGGCGCCACGAACGCGTTGCCGCTGTCGGGCTGCGCGGGCGGCGCGGGCAGGGCGCGGCGGTCGGTCTTGCCGCTGGAGTTGCGCGGGATCCGCTCCAGCGGGACGAAGGCGGCGGGCACCATGTGGTCGGGCAGCGTCCGCCGCAGCCGGACCCGCAGCTCCTCGGCGGGCGGGATCCGGTCCCCGGCAGGCACCAGGTAGCCGACGAGCATCCGCCGGCCGGCGTGCTCGCGGGCGGTGACGACCGCCTCGGCGACGCCCGGGTGGTCGAGCAGGGCGGCCTCCACCTCGCCGGGCTCGATCCGGAACCCCCGGATCTTGACCTGCTCGTCGGCCCGGCCGAGGAACTCCAGCAGGCCCTGGGCGTCCCAGCGGGCCCGGTCGCCGGTGCGGTACATGCGCTCCCCCGGCGCGCCGAACGGGTCGGCCACGTAGCGGGCGGCGGTCAGGCCCGGGCGGTTCAGGTAGCCGCGGGCCACCTGCGCCCCGGCCAGGTACAGCTCCCCCGCCATGCCCGGCGGCACCGGCCGCAGGACCTCGTCGAGCACGTAGGCCCGCAGGTTGCGGCCGGGGCGGCCGACGACCGGGCGCTCGGGGCGGTCCGCGCACCGGCCGTAGAGGGCGTCGACGGTGCACTCGGTGGGCCCGTAGACGTTGTAGGCGGTGACGCCGAGGTCGTGCTGCGCCGCGCACAGCTCCTGCCAGGCGGCGGGCGAGATCGCCTCGCCGCCGACCAGCAGCAGGCCCGGGTGGTGGCGGCCCGCCGCGAACAGCCCGGCGGCCGAGAGTTCACGCAGGTAGGAGGGGGTGACGTTGACCACGTCCAAGCGGCGTTCGGCGATCTGGGCGCAGAAGGCCTCCGGGTCGAGCCGGACGTCCTCGTCGATGAGGTGCACCTCCTGGCCGAACGTGAGCAGCAGCGGGCCCTCCCAGCTGGTGTCGAAGGAGAACGAGGCGCTGAGCGCCATCCGCAGTGGACGCCCGTCCGTCAGGTGCGGCGCGAACAGCCCCGCGCGGTGGTCCTGGCACAGGTTGACCAGCTGGCGGTGCTCCACGGCGACGCCCTTGGGTCGGCCGGTGGAGCCGGCGGTGTAGATGAGGTAGGCCGTGTGCCGCGGCAGCAGCGGATGGCGGCGGTCGGCGTCGGTGAGGTCGTGGGCGGGCAGCCGGTCCCACGGCACCTCGTGCAGCTCCCGCTCCGTCAGCAGCGTCCGCGGACGGGCGTCGGCGAGCAGGAAGGCGGCCCGCTCCTCGGGGAGTTCGGGGTCCAGGCAGAGGAGGGTGGCACCCGCCTTGAGCACCGCGAGCAGGGCCACCAGCAGGTCCGAGGTGCGCGGCAGCCGGACCGCGACCACCTGCTCCGGGCCGGCGCCACGGGAGACGAGGTGGCGGGCGAGCCGGTTGGCCCGCCCGTTGAGGGCGGCGTAGTCGAGGGTGGCGTCCCTGGCCACCAGGGCGGTGGCGTGCGGGGTACGGGCGGCCTGCGCCTCGAACAGGGCGGGAAAGGTGGTGTCCGGCACTGCCATCGGCTCGCCCTGCCCCGTCCGGAGCACCCGGCGGCGTTCGTCGGCGGTCATCAACGGCAGGGTGGCGACGGCGCTGCCCGGGTCCTCGGCCACCGCCTCCAGCAGGGTCCGCAGCCAGCCGGCCAGCCGCTCGGCGGTGGCCTCGTCGAACAGGCCGGTGCTGTACTCCAGGTAGCCGGTCAGGCCGCCGTCGCGCTCGACGAAGTCGAAGGCGAGGTCGAAGGTGGCACTGCGGACCGGCGGTGCCAGCGGTGCCACCTCCAGGCCCGGCAGACGGGGTGCCTCGGTGCCCAGGTTGTGCAGGGCCACCATCACCTGGAACAGCGGCGTGCGGCTGGTGTCGCGCTCCGGCTGGAGGGTGTCCACCAGCCGCTCGAACGGCACCTCCTGGTGGGCGAACGCCGCCAGGACGGTGTCCCGTGACCGGCTCAGCAGCTCGTGGAACGACAGCTCCGGGCGCACCTGGGCGCGCAGCACCAGGGTGTTGACGAAGATGCCCACCACGTCGTGGAGTTCGGGCCGCTCCCGGCCCGAGGCGACGGTGCCCACGGCGACGTCCTGCTGGCCGGCCCAGCGGGCGAGCAGCACCTGGCACGCCGTCAGCAGGGTCATGTAGAGGGTGGCGTCGGCCTCCCGCCCGCGCTCGCGCAGCCGTCCGGTCAGCGCGGCGGGCAGGGTGAAGGTCAGCAGGGCGCCGTCCCGGGTGCGGACGGCGGGGCGCGGGCGGTCGGTGGGCAGGTCCAGCGGCTCCAGGCCGTCCAGGGCCTGGCGCCAGTGGGCGAGGTCCGCCTCGGCGCGGTCGGTGCGGGCGCGCTGCCAGACGGCGTAGTCGGTGTACCGCACGGGCAGCTCGGGCAGCTCGGGGCGGCGCCGTTCGAGGGCGGCCGCGTACAGCTCGCCGAGGTCGCGGCCGAGGACGGCCACCGACCAGCCGTCGGTGGCGATGTGGTGCACTGCCAGCACGAGCACGTGCTCGTCCTCGGCCGTCCGCACCAGCCGGGCCCGCAGCAACGGCCCGGCGGCCAGGTCGAACGGGGTGGCGGCGACGCGTTCCAGCAGTGCCTCCAGGAGCGCCGGGGGCTGCCCGCGGAGGTCGTCCACCGGCAGCTCGACCGGCTGCGCCGGGCGCACGCTCTGCCGGGCGCGCCCGTCCTGTTCGGTGAACGTGGTGCGCAGCGCCTCGTGCCGGGCCACCAGGGCGTCCAGCGCGGTGCGCAGGGCGCTCTCGTCGAGCGCTCCGCGCAGGCGCAGCACGGACAGGGTGGTGTACTCGGTGCCGTCCGGCTCGAAGCGGTCGAGGAACCAGAGCCGCTGCTGGGCGTAGGACAGCGGCGGCTCGACGGCCGGGTCGGCGGCGGGGATCGCGTCGGCCGACGGGCTCCCCCCGGCGGCCGGCTCGCCGAGGGCGGCGGCCAGGTCGGCCAGTCTGCCGTGGCTGAACAGCAGCCGGGGCGAGACGTCCGTGCCGAACGCCGCGCGCAGCCGGGAGGTGACCCGGATCGCGAGGATGGAGTCGCCGCCGAGGGCGAAGAAGTCGTCGTCCACGCCGACCTCGTCGGTGTCCAGGACGTCCGACCAGGCCTCGGCGACCAGCCGTTCGGCCCGGGTGCGGGGGGCGGTGCGGTCGTGGCCGGCCGCGAAACCGTCCGGGCCCGGCGCGGGCAGCGCCCGCCGGTCGAGCTTGCCGTTGACGGTGAGCGGCAGGGCCGCCACCGGGACGTAGGCGGCGGGCACCATGTAGGGGGGCAGCAGCCGCTCCAGGTGCGCGCGCAGCTCGGCGGCGGACGGCGGGGCTTCGGCGCGCTCACCGCCGCCGACCACGTGGGCCACCAGGCGGCGGGTGCCGGCGGTGTCCTCGTACACGCCCACGGCGGCGGCGCCCACACCCGGATGGGCGTGCAGGGCGGCCTCGATCTCGCCGGGCTCGATCCGGTAGCCGCGGATCTTCACCTGCTGGTCGGCGCGGCCGAGGTACTCCAGGGTGGCGTCGGCCCGCCGGCGGGCCCGGTCGCCGGTGCGGTACATCCGGGAGCCGGGACGCCCGAACGGGTCGGCGACGAAGCGGGCGGCGGTCAGGCCCGGGCGGTTCAGGTAGCCGCGGGCGAGGCCCTCCCCCGCGACGAACAACTCGCCCACCGCACCGGGGGGGACCGGCGCCAGGTCGGCGTCCAGCACGTACACCCGCAGGTCGGGGATGCCGGGGCCGATCGGTCCGGGGCCGCCGGCGCGGGCCGTGGCGCGGTCCAGCGGGGCATGGGTGACGTGCACGGTCGTCTCGGTGATGCCGTACATGTTGACCAGGCGCGGCGCGCCGTCCGGGTGGCGGTCGTACCAGTCGGCCAGCCTCGTCACGTCCAGCGCCTCGCCGCCGAAGACCACCGTGCGCAGCGCCAACCGGTCCGCCAGGGCCGGGTTCTCGGCGTCGGCGCGGATCAACGGGTAGAACGCGGACGGGGTCTGGTTGAGGACGGTGACCCGCTCGTCGGCCAGCAGGCGCAGGAAGTCCTCCGGGGAGCGGGCGGTGTCCTCGGGAACCACGACGAGCCGGCCGCCGTGCAGCAGCGGGCCCCAGAGCTCCCACACCGAGAAGTCGAAGGTGTAGGAGTGGAAGAGCGTCCAGACGTCCTCGGCGCCGAAGCCGAACCACTCGGCGGTGCGGTCGAAGAGCCGCACCACGTTGGCGTGCGGGATCACGACTCCCTTCGGGCGCCCGGTGGATCCCGACGTGAAGATGGCGTAGGCCGGGCTCTCGGGCAGCGGGCGGCGGCGCGGGGCGAGCTTGCCGGCCGGGCGCCGCGCGAGGTCGGCGCGCACGTCGGCGTCGCCCAGCGCCAGCACGGGCACGTCGGTGGGCCCCGGCGCGGCGGCGTCCCCGGTGAGCGTCACCAGCGCCACCGGCCGGACGTCGCGCAGCAGCTGGGTCAGGCGCTCGGGCGGCAGCGCCGGGTCGAGCGGCAGGTAGGCCGCGCCGGTCTTGAGGACGGCGAGGACCGCCACCACCAGGTCGGTCGAGCGGGGCAGCGCGAGGGCCACGAACTGCTCGGTCGAGGCGTTCAGTTCGGCCAGTCGGTGGGCGAGCCGGTCGGCCCGCGCGTCAAGCGTGGCGTAGTCGAGGCGCTCGTCGCCGTAGCTCACGGCTTCGGCGTGCGGGGTCCGGGCGGCCTGCGCCTCGAAGAGGTCCACCAGGGTCCGGTCCGGCCGGCCCCGCGCGGCGCCGTTCCAGTCGACCAGCATCCGCCGCCGCTCCTCGGCGGTGGTCCAGGCCAGGGCGCGCAGCGGGCGGTCCAGGCCGCCGGCCAGCTCGGTGAGCAGCAGGCAGAGGCGGTCGGCCAGGGTGCGCGCCGTCCCGGCGTCGAACAGCTCCGGGTCGTAGGCGAGGTCGAAACCGAACCGCTCGCCCTGGTAGGCCCGCAGCACCAGCGGGAAGTTGGTGGCGTCCCGGGAGGAGACGTCGGCCAGTCGCACGCCGGAGCCCGCCGAGCGCGCCTCGTCGAAGGGATAGTTCTCGAAGGCGACCATGCTGTCGAAGAGCGGGCTGCCGGAGGGCACCTCACTCATGCCGGTCAGCTCCGCCAGCGAGACCGCGGCGAAGCGCCGGGCCTCGGCCTGCGCCTCCTGGAGGTCCCGGAGCCACGCCGCGGCGGTGCGCCCGCCGTCCACCCGGACCCGGGTGGGCAGGGTGTTGATGAACATCCCGATCATCGACTCGACACCGGGCAGGTCGTCGGGGCGTCCGGAGACGGTGGTCCCGAACAGCACGTCCCGCTCGGCGCTGTAGCGCGACAGCAGCAGCGCCCAGGCACCCTGGACCACGGTGCCCATCGTCAGCCCGGCCTGCCGGGCGGTCCGGGCCAGCCGCTGCGACACCTCCTCGGACAGCCCGGCCGGGTGCACGCCCGCCGACCGGGCCTGGTGGAGCCCGCGCCGGACCCGGTCGACGGGCAGCGGGGTCGGGGTGGCGAACCCCTCCAGGACGCCCCGCCAGTGGGCCCTGGCGGCCTCGGCGTCCTGCCCGGCCAGCCAGCGCACGTAGTCGCCGAAGGGCTGGCGTGCGGCCGGTCGCGGCTCGGCGCCGGTGCTGAGCGCCGCGTACTCCTCGAACACGTCGGTGAGCACCTGGGCCAGGCTCCAGCCGTCCAGGATCAGGTGGTGGGAGGTCCAGAGCAGGTGCAGGCGCGCGTCGGGCAGCCGGATCAGGGTGAGCCGCATCAGCGGCGCCGCGGCGATGTCCACGCCGCGCGCGAGGTCCTCCGCGCGCACGGCGGCCACCCGCTCGGCCCGCTCCTGCGGGCCCGCCGCGCGCAGGTCCAGCTGGGTGACCGGTATCCGGGCGCGGCGGTGCACGACCTGGAGCGGGACGGGGACGCCCTCCCACACCACCGAGGTGCGCAGGGCGGGCGTGCGGTCGGCCACCCGCTGCCAGGCGGCGGCGAAGGTGTCGGGGTCGCTCACGCCGTCCAGGAGCAGCGCGGCCTGGTCGACGTACACGTCGTCGGGCCCGCCGACCAGGCGGTGGAAGAGCATGCCCTCCTGGAGCGGGGTGAGGGGCAGCAGGTCCTCCACCGCCCGGCCGTCGCCGACCAGCCGGTCCACGCCGGCCTGGTCCAGCCGGGCGAACGGGAAGTCGGACGGGGTGCGGCCGCCGGCGCCGGGGCGGGCGCAGTGCGCGGCGACGGCGGTCAGCGCGGCGGTCAGCGCCGCCGCCAGGTGCTGGACGGTGGCCGCCTCGTGCACCTGGTCGCTGTAGTGCCAGGTGATCTCCAGCTCGCCGTCGGCCACCACGGCGGAGATGTCGAGGAGGTGGTCCAGCGGCGCGTCGGGGGCGATGTCCCGGCCGGGAGCCTCGCCGGCCGGGGCGAAGTCGCCGCCCTCGGCGGCCGCCCACTGGCCGTGGTAGTTGAAGGACACCTGGGGCAGCGGCACCGCCCGCAGGGCGGCCGCGGCCGGGTCGGGCGAGCCGAGGCGGGCCAGCGCCTCGTAGCTCAGGCCCCGCCGGGGGACGGCCCGCAGCCGCTCCTTGACCGCCTTCAGCGTGGCGGCCCAGTCCGGGGCGCCGGCCGTTCCGACCGGGGTGAGGGTGACGGGGTACTGGGTGGTGAACCAGCCGACCGTGCGGGAGAGGTCGGGCTCGTGGCCGGCCGGCCCGCCGAGTTCCTCGCGGCCGTGCCCCTCCAGGGCGACGGCCACCCGCCCGGCGCCCGTCCAGTCGGCGAGCACCCGGCCCAGCGCGCTGAGCAGCACGTCGTTGACCTGGGTGCGGTAGACCGCGGGGACCTGGCGCAGCAGCGCCTCGGTGGTGGCCCGGTCCACCCTGGTCCGAACACTGCGGACCGAGCCGGCCAGCGGGCTGCCGGGAAGGTCGACGGGCAGCGGGGCCGGCGCGGCCGAGACCTCGTCCAGCCAGTACGGCAGGTCACCGTCGAGGTCCCCGGCCCGAACGCGCTCGGCGACGTGGTGCGCCCAGTCGGTGAACGGGGTCTGCTCGGGGTCCAGCCGAACCGGCTCGCCGGCGGCCGCCTGCCGGTAGGCCAGAGCGAGGTCGGCCAGCAGCACCCGCCAGGAGACGCTGTCCACGGCCAGGTGGTGGGCCGTCACGAACAGCTGGGGCCGGGCGCCGTCGGCGGCCCGCAGCAGGGCCGCGCGCAGCAGCGCGCCGCTGGCCGGGTCGAGGGCCGCGCGGGCCGCGTCGGCCGCGCGGCGCCGGGCGGCGTCCTCGGCCTCGGCGTCGGCGGCGACGGCGGCCGGGTCGTGGCAGGTCAGCAACCCGCCGACCGGACCGGCTCCGGGGCTCTGGTGCCAGCCGTCGCCGGTGCGGGTGAACCGGGTGCGCAGCGCCGGGTGCGCGGCCGCCACCGCTTCGAGCGCCAGCTCCAGTGCCCGTTCGTCCAGGTCGCGCGGCAGGTCGAGCAGCATCGACATGCTGAAGTGGCGCAGCGGGCCGTGGGTGGCGAAGAACCACTCCTGCACCGGGGTCAGCGGCGCGGGTCCGTCGTCCCGCGCTCGCCGCGCCGTCGCCGCCGGGGCGAGCCGGCGGCGGGCCGCCGCGGCGGCGAGGTCGGCGACGCTCTGGTGGCGGAAGACGTCGCTCGAACCGAGCCGCAGGCCCGCGGCTCGGGCCCGGGAGACGGCCTGGATGCTGAGGATCGAATCGCCGCCCAGCTCGAAGAAGTTGTCCGTGACGCCCACCCTGGCGACGCCGAGCACCTCGGCCCAGATGCCGGCCAGCACCTCCTCGTCCGGGGTCCGCGGGGCGACGAACTCCTTCTGCTGCCGGTCCACTTCGAGGTCGGGGGCGGGCAGGGCCCCGCGGTCGAGCTTGCCGCTGGTGGTGAGCGGCAGCGCGTCGAGCGCGGTGAAGGAGGACGGCACCAGGTGGTCGGGCAGCACCTGCCGCAGCGCCGCCCGCAGGTCAGCGGCGGGCGGCACGGCGTATCCGGTGGCGGGCACCAGATAGGCCGCCAGCCGGGCGCGGCCGTGTGCGTCGGGCGCGGCCACTACCGCGGCCGCGCCGACGGCGGCCAGCTCCAGCAGCGCCGCCTCGACCTCGCCCGGTTCGACGCGGTGGCCGCGCACCTTGACCTGGTCGTCGGCCCGCCCGAGGTAGTCCAGGCACCCGTCGGCGGTCCAGCGGGCCAGGTCTCCGGTGCGGTACATCCGGGCACCGGGCGGCCCGAACGGGTCGGCCGTGAACCGCGCCGCGGTCAGCCCGGGGCGGTCGGCGTAGCCTCGGGCGAGCTGCTCGCCCGCCAGGTACAGCTCGCCGCCGACGCCGGGCGGCACCGGCCGGCGCCGGTCGTCCAGCACGTACGCCCGCACGTTCGGCAGCGGGCGGCCCACCAGCGCCCGGTCGCCGTCCGCGATCCGGCAGGCCAGTGCGTCGACCGTGCACTCCGTCGGGCCGTAGAAGTTGTAGGCGGCCACCCCGGGGTGCGCGGCCAGCTCGCGCCAGAGGGCGGCGCCGACCGCCTCGCCGCCGAGCATCAGCACCCGAGGGCGGTGCCGCGGATCGGTGAGCAGCCCGGCGGGCAGCAGCTGACCGAGGTAGGAGGGGGTCACGTCGAGGAAGTCGACGCGGTGCCGGACCACGTACTCGACCAGCGCCGCCGGATCCATCCGGGTCACCTCGTCGACCACGTGCAGCGGGTGGCCGTCGGCCATCAGCAGCACGCCCTCCAAGGAGGTGTCGAAGGAGAACGAGGCGGTGAGCGCCACCCGCAGCGGGCCGCCGCCCGCGTCGGCGACGAAGCCCGCCCGGTGGGCGGCCAGCAGGTGCGTCACCGCGCGGTGCGCCACCACGACGCCCTTGGGGCGGCCGGTGGAGCCCGAGGTGTAGATGACGTAGGCGGTGTTCGCCGGGCGCAGCGGGGCGAGCCGGTCGGCGTCGACGGGGTCGGTGTCCCGGCCGGTGGCCGGGGCGGCCCGCAACGCGTCCTCGTCCAGGACCAATGCCGGCCGGGCGTCCTCCAGCAGGTAGCGCACGCGCTCGGCGGGCAGGGCGGGGTCGATCGGCAGGTAGCCGGCGCCGGCCTTCCAGACGGCGAGGATCGCCACGATCATGTCGGCGGTGCGCGGCAGCGTCAGCGCGACCAGCCGTTCGGGGCCCGCTCCGAGGGATATCAGGTGGTGCGCGAGCCGGTTGGCCCGGCGGTTGAGCGTCGCGTAGTCCAGCCGCTCGCCCCCGGCGACCAGGGCGAGGGCCGCCGGGGTCAGGGCGGCCCGGCGCTCCAGGAGTTCGGGGTAGCAGGCGTCGTCGACGGGCAGCCGGGCGCCGTTCCACTCCCGGGTCACCCGGCGGACCTCCTCGGCGGAGAGCAGCGGCAGGGTGCCCAGCGGCCGGTCCGGTTCGGCGGCGACGCCCTCCAGGAGCCGCAGCAGCTGGTCGGCCATCCGCCGCGCGGTGGACTCGTCGAACAGGTCGCTGCGGTACTCCAGCAGGCCGGTCAGCCCCTCCCCGTCCGGGACGAACTCCACGCTGAGGTCGAAGGTGGCCGCCTGCCGGGGCACGTCGACCAGGGAGACGTCCAGCCCGTGCGCGGCGGCGGGCGCGGGCGGGGCGGGGTGCAGCAGGACCATCACGTCGAAGAGCGGGTTGCGGCCCGCCTCGCGGGGGGCGCCGACCGTCTCCACCAGGCGCTCGAAGGGCGTGTCACCGTGCACGAAGGAGTCGTTGACGGTGGTGGTGGCGGCCGACAGCAGGTCGCGGAAGGACCAGGACCGCTCCACCGGGGTGCGCAGCACCACCGTGTTGACGAAGCAGCCGACGGCCCGCTCCAGGTCGGTGCGGGAGCGCCCGGAGGTCAGGGAGCCCACGGTGATGTCGTCCTGCCCGGACCAGCGGGCCAGCAGCGCCTGGGTGGCGGCGACCAGGGCGGTGTAGAGCGTGCTGTGCTGCTCGGTCACCAGGTCGCGCAGCCGGGCCGTCAGCCGCGCGGAGACGGGGAAGGTGTGGATCGCGCCCGCGCCGGCCTCCTCGCCGCGCCGGGGCCGGTCCAGCGGCAGCTCGGGGGCCACCGCGCCGGCCAGCTGCCCCTTCCAGTAGGCGAGGTGCTTCTCGAGTCGGGTGCCGGAGAGCTGCTCGCGCTGCCACACCGCGAAGTCGGGGTACTGCGTGGCCACCGGGGGCAGCTGGGGGGCCGCGCCCCGGACCAGGGCGGCGTAGGCGGTGCACAGCTCGTCCAGGACCACGCCCATGGACCAGCCGTCGGTGACGATGTGGTGCGCGGTCAGCAGCAGGACGTGCGCGGCATCCGACTCGCGCACCAGCAGGGCCCGCAGCGGTGGGCCCTGGCGCAGGTCGAACGGGCGGGAGTACTCCGCCAGCAGGATCGCGTCGAGGGTCTCCGTCGGGGTCGGCTCGCGAACCGGCAGCGGCACCGGCTCGGCCGGCCGCACGGTCTGCGCCAGGTGGCCGTCGGTCTCCTCGAAGGTGGTCCGCAGTCCCTCGTGGCGTGCCACCACGGCGGCCAGCGCCCGGGCCAGCGCCTCGCGCTCCAGCGGCCCGGTGAAGCGCACGGCGAGGGCGCTGTTGTAGCGGTGGTCGCCGGGCCGCAGCCGGTCCAGGAACCACAGTCGCTGCTGGACGAAGGAGAGGGGCAGCGGGCGGCCGCGGTCGGCGCGCGGGACGGTCCGCCCGGCGCCGGGCCCCTCGCCGCCGGCCTGTCCGGCCAGCCTGCGGCGCAGCGCTTCCCGCAGGTCTGCGGGCAGGGCGGCGGCGCGGTCTCGCTTCGAAGGCGTCATGGTCGTCGGGTCCTCACCGTTCGTCGTCGTCGGGGCCGCCGTACGCGGCGTCTTCGAGCTCGCTCAGCACCTGCTCCTCCACCAGCTCCGCCAGGGCGGCCACGGTGCGGGAGACCAGGACGTCGCGGGGGGTGAGCGTGACGCCGAAGGCGTCGTTGGCGCGGGAGGCGATCAGCAGGGCGCGCATCGAGTCGCCGCCCAGCAGGAAGAAGTCGTCCTCCACGCCCACGGCCGTCCGCAGGCTCTCCTCCCAGATGGCCGCCACCGCCTCCTCGGTGGGCGTGCGGGGCGCCACGTGGCCGGCCTGCCCCCACTCGACGGGGGCGGGCACGGGCAGGGCCGTCCGGTCGGTCTTGCCGCTCTCGGTGAGTGGGAAGGCGTCCAGGACGGCGAACGCCGAGGGGACCATGTGGCCCGGCAGGGAGCGGGCGGCCAGCGCGCGCAGCTCGGCGCCGGACGGCGCGTCGCCGCCGGGGCCCGCGAGCAGGTGGGCGACCAGGCGAGGCTGCCCCGGCTCGTCCTCCCGCACGCTCACCACGGCGTCCAGGACGGACGGGTGGCGCACCAGGACCGCCTCGACCTCACCCGCCTCGATCCGGTGTCCGCGCAGCTTGAGCTGGTGGTCCGTGCGGCCCAGGTAGTGCAGCTCGCCTCGGGAGTCGCGGCGCACCCGGTCGCCGGTGCGGTACATCCGGGTGCCGGGCGGACCGAACGGGTCGGCCGTGAACCGCGCCGCGGTCAGCCCCGGCCGGCCCAGGTAGCCGCGGGCCAGGGCCGGTCCGCTCAGCCACAGTTCGCCCGGCACGCCGTCGGCCACCGGCCGCAGCCGCGCGTCCAGGACGTAGGCCCCGGTGGCGGGCAGCGGGCGGCCGATGGGCGGCGCGGCGCCGTCCGGCTCCAGCGGCGCGGACCAGGTGGCGACGACGGTGGCCTCGGTGGGCCCGTAGGAGTTGACCATGCGGTGCCGCGGGGCCCACCGGGCCACCAGGTCGGCGCTGCACGCGTCGGCGCCGACCACCAGCGTCTTGAGGTCCGGCAGCGTGCCGGGGGTGCCGGGCGGCAGGGTGGCCAGGGCGGCCGGGGGCAGCAGGGTATGGGTGATCCGCTCCTCCCGGAGCACCTGGGCCAGCGCGGCGCCGAGCAGCGGACCGGGAGCGGGGACCACCAGCCGGGCTCCGTGCGGGAGGGACATGCACAGTTCGAGCACGGAGGCGTCGAAGCTGGGGGTGGCGAAGGCCAGCACCCGGTCACCCGGGGCCACTTGGTAGTGCTCGGCCTCGGCCGCGGCGAACACCGCGAGCCCGCGGTGGGTGAGGACGACGCCCTTGGGGGTACCGGTGGAGCCGGAGGTGTAGATCACGTAGGCCGGGTCGTCCAGGTCCAGCGGGCGGCTGCGGTCGGCGTCGGTGGGCCGGCGGTCGGGCGTGCCGTCCGCCGGCGCGGCCAGCAGGCCGGCCACCTCCTTGGCATCGAGGGTGAGCGCAGGAGCCGCGTCGCGCAGCATCAGCTCGACCCGTTCGTCCGGATAGGTGGGGTCGACCGGCAGGAACGCGGCGCCGGTCTTCGCCACCGCCAGCTGGGCCAGCACCATGTCCGCCGAGCGCGGCAGCAGCAGCGCCACCAGCTCGCCGGGACCGGCGCCGCGCGCGATGAGCCGGTGCGCCAGCCGGTTGGCCTGCGCCTCGACCTCGGCGAAGGACAGCTCCAGGCCCGGGGCGGCCAGCGCCGGTGCGTCCGGCCGGCGGTCCACGGCGGCCTCCACCAGGGCGGGCAGCGTGGCCCGGGGCGCCGGGTCGAGCGGCGGTCGCACCGGCCCGTGCAGCAGCCGGGTCCGCTCCCCGGGCGGCAGCACGTCGATGTCGTCCAGCCGGCCGGCGCCGTCCGAGGCGGCCAGCGCGGACAGCGTGTGCAGCAGCTGGGCGGCCAGCGAGCCGGCCGTGCCGGGATCGAAGTACCGCGGGTCGTAGCCGAGTTCCACACTGAGCCGGTCACCGGGTGAAACCACCACGGTGAGCGGGTAGTTGGTGGCCTCCCGGGCCTCCAGGTCGCGGATCAGCAGTCCGTGCGCGCCGGCCGTCGCCTCGCCCACCGGGTAGTTCTCGAAGACGATCAGACTGTCGAACATCGCTGTGCCGGGCGGCAGTTCGCTCAGGGCCTGGATCTCGCTCAGCGGCAGGTGGTCGAACCGGCGGTCCTCGGCCCGGGCCTCCTGCACCGCGCGCAGCCACCCGTCGCAGCTCGCGCCGCCGTCGACGGTGACGCGGGCGGGCAGCGTGGTGATGAAGAGGCCGATGATGGTGTCCGCGCCGACCAGGTCGGCCGGCCGCCCGGAGACGGTGGTGCCGAAGCACACCTGCGACTGGCCGCTCCAGCGCGAGAGCAGCAACGCCCAGGCCCCCTGGACCAGGGTGTTCAGGGTGAGGCGGTGGCGACGGGCGAACTCCTGGAGGCGGTGGGTCTCGGCCGCGCCGAGCCGCTGCGACAGCCAGACCCCGGAGCAGGCCGTCGCGTCCTGACCGGGCCTGCGGTCGTAGGGCAGTGCGGTGGGCGTGGCGAGGTCCGCCAGGGCGCCCCGCCAGTGGTCCGCCGCCCGGCCGGTGTCGCGGCCGGCCAGCCAGCCCGCGTAGTCCGCGAAGGGCCGGCGCTCGGGCAGGCTAGGCCGCTCGCCGCGGGCGAGCGCCGCGTGGGCGGCCAGCACGTCCGACAGGACCTGGAAGACGCTCCACCCGTCCAGCAGGACGTGGTGGAAGGTCCACACCACGCGCACCGCGTCCGGGCCGAGCCGGACCAGGTCGAGCCGCAGCAGCGGGGCCCGGTCCAGGCCCAGGGGGCGGCCCCGCCGCTCGGCGAGGAACAGTTCCAGCTCCGTCCCGAGCCGCTCGGGCGCCACGGCGCTCCAGTCGTGCTCGGTGACGGGCAGGGTCGCCTGCCGGTGCACCACCTGAAGGGGTACGGGCACGTCGTGCAGCACCACGGAGGTGCGCAGCACCGGTGTGCGGTCGACCACGTGCTGCCAGGCGGCGGCCAGCAGTCGCGGGTCGCGGGCGCCGTCCAGCACGAAGGTGAGCTGCTCGACGTAGAGGCCGTTCCCCGCCTCGTCGAGGCCGTGCACGACCATGCCGGTCTGGGTCGGCGTGAGCGGGTAGATCTCCACCACCTCCCGCCCGGTGCCCGCCAGCCGGTCGACGGCCGGCTGGTCCAGCGGAGCGAGCGGGAAGTCGGAGGGCGTGCGGCCCCCGGCGCCGGGCTCGGCGCAGTGGCGGATGATCGCCCGCAGCTCGTCGGCCAGTTCGGCCGCCAGCCGGGCGACGGTCTCCCGCCGGTGCACCTCCCGGGAGTACGACCAGGTGAACTCCAGCCGTCCCTCGCTCACCTGCCCGAGGACGTCGAGGAGGTGCGGCCGCTCGGCCGAGGGGTCCATACCGCCGCCGAGCGGGCCGGACGGCGCGTGCAGCAGGCCGCCCGGTGGGTGGTTCCGGTCCTGGCGCCCCAGGTAGTTGAAGCCGATCCGCGGCAGCTCCGGCAGCGGCGGTCCCCCGGCGGGTCGCAGGTGGCGGAGCGCGCCGTAGCCGAGTCCGCCGCGCGGCACCGCGCGCAGGCTCTCCTTGACCGCCTTCAGCGCGCCACCGGTGTCCGCGTCCCGGGGCACCTCCAGGGCGACGGGGTACATCGTGGTGAACCAGCCGACGGTCCGGGCGAGGTCGACGTCGTCGAACAGCTCCTCCCGGCCGTGGCCCTCCAGGGTCACCACCACCCGGTCCCGGCCGGTCCAGCGGGACAGCACGCGGCCCAGGGCGCAGAGCAGGACGTCGTTGACCCGGGTCCGGTAGACCTCCGGCACGTCCTGGAGCAGCCGGCGGGTCTCCTCGGCGTCCAGGCCGACGGTCAGCGCCTCCTCGACGGCCGCCGTGTTGGCGCCGTCGAGGTCCCTCGGCAGCACGATCGCGCCGTCCCCGTCGTCGAGGCCCTGCCAGTGGACGAGTTCGTCGTCGAAGCCGCCGGCCGCGGTGTGCGCGGCGAGCCGGCGGGCCCAGGCCTGGAACGAGGTGCTCTTGGCCCCGAGGTCGGGCGTGCGACCTTCGCCCAGGGCGCGATAGGCGCGCTCCAGGTCCTCCAGGATCAGCCGCCAGGAGACGGCGTCCACCACCAGGTGGTGCGCGGCCAGCAGCAGGACCGGGTGCGCCGCGCCGTCGAAGCGGCACAGCGCGGCGCGCAGCAGTGGCCCGCTGCCCAGGTCGAAGCCGTCCGCCAGGTCGGCGGCGGCCTCGCGCAGCGCCGCCGCGAGGACCCGCGGCTCACCGCCGGGCAGGTCGTGCACCCGCAGGCTGACCGGCGCGCCGCCGGGGGCGGCTCCGTACTGGCGCCACTGACCGGGGCCGGTCGGCTCGAACCGGAGGCTCAGCGCGTCGTGGTGGGCCAGCACGGCGGTCAGGGCCGCGCGCAGCAGGGTCTCGTCGGCGTCCGCCGCGAGCTGGTAGGAGACCCCCTGGGTGAAGCGGGCGTCACCGCCCAGGGTGTCGAACAGCCAGTGCTGGACGGGGGTGAGCGGAACCTCGCCCACCACCGCGCCCTGCTCGGCGACGACCGCCGCGACCGGCGCCTCCTCGGCGGCCAGGGCGAGTTCGGCCAGTGTCTGGTGCGAGAACAGGTGCCGGGGGGTCAGCGCGAGCCCGGCCCGGCGGGCGGCCGAGACGATCTGGATCCCCAGGATCGAGTCGCCGCCGAGCGCGAAGTAGTTGTCGTCCGGGCCCACGTCGGGCACTCCGAGGACCTCGGACCAGATCGCGGCGAGCAGCCGCTCGGTGCCGGTGCGCGAGGGCCGGTCGCCGGCCGCGGCCGGGGTGGCCCGCGGCGGCTCGGACAGGGTGCCCCCCGGCGCCGGGGCCACCGCCGCCGCGAGCCGTTCGAGGGCCGCGCGTCCGCGCGGCGGGTCCGGCAACGGCACGTCGGCCGGCGACTGTTCGAGGTCCGCCGCGATCGCCGCGAGCAGCGTCGCCAGGCCCGCCCCGAGCGCCTCGACGGTCGCCGCGTCGAAGGCGGCCGGGTCGTACTCGAGGCTGACCGACAGCGCCTCGCCGGGCACCACCACCACGCACAGCGGGTAGTTGGTGGGCTCCACGTCGCGTTCGGCCTCGACGGCCAGGCCGTAACGGTTCACCGCGTCCTCGTCGAACGGGTAGTTCTCGAAGACCACGATGCTGTCGAACAGGCTGGTCCCGCCGGGCACCTCGCTCCAGGTCTGCAGCTGCGCCAGCGAGACGAAGCCGTGGCGCCGGTCCTCCGACTGGGCGGCCTGCAGAGCACGCAGCCACTCCCGCAGCGGGCGCTGTCCCTCGATCCGCACCCGGGTGGGCAGCGTGTTGATGAACAGCCCCACCATCGAGGTCACGCCGGGGAGTTCGGCAGGCCGACCGGAGACGATGGTGCCGAACACCACGTCGTCGCCGCCGCCGCAGCGCGCGAGCAGCAGCGCCCAGGCACCCTGCAGCACCGTGTTGACGGTCAGCCCCGCCTGTTGCGCCGTCTCGCGCAGCCGCGGCGACAGGTCGTCGTCGAGCGCCACGCGCACCGACGCGCCGGAGGAGGCGCGGTGGGCCTCGACGGGCCACCGGTCCCGGGGCAGCGGGGTGGCGGCCGGGAATCCGGCGAGCGCCTCGCGCCAGTGCCGCTCGGCCCGGGCGGGGTCCTGCCCGGCCAGCCAGCCCAGGTAGTGGCCGAAGGGAGCCCGCTCGGGCGCCGCCGGCGGGCGCCCGGTGGTGAGGGCGTCGTACCGCTCGCACACCTCGTCGAAGACCTGGGCCGCGCTCCACCCGTCCAGCAGGACGTGGTGGAAGGTCCACACCATCCGCACCCGGGTCGGTGACAGCCGGATCAGGGCGAGCCGCATCAGCGGCGCCGTGCGCAGGTCGAGGCCGGCCTGCCGGTCCTCGGCGACCAGACGGGCCGTCTCGCGCTCGATCCGGTCGGCCGGCCACTGCGACCAGTCGTGGTGGGCCACCGGCACGGCCGCCCGCTGCTGGACGACCTGGTGCGGCTCGGCGCTCTCCTCCCAGGTCAGCCGGGTGCGCAGGACCGGGTTGGCGTCCGCGGTCCGCTGCCACGCCTCGGCCAGGGCGTGCGGGTCGGTGACCCCGGACAGCACCAGCTGCACCTGGTTGAGGTAGGTGCGGCCGTCCGGTTCGAGCAGGCTGTGGAAGAGCATGCCGGCCTGCATCGGCGTCAGCGGGTAGACGTCCGCCACGTCGCGCCCGTCCCCCACGATCCGGTCGACGGCCGCCTGGTCCAGGCGGGCCAGCGGGAAGTCCGCGGGGGTGCGGCCGCCGGCGACCGGGTCGGCGCAGTGGGCGACGATGCCTTCCAGCGCGCTCACCATGCCGTCCGCCAGCGAGGCCACGGTCCGCTCGTGGTGGCGGCCGGCGCTGTAGTACCAGCTGATCTCCAGGTGGTCGTCCTGGACGCGGGCCACTACCTCGAGCAGGTGCGGGCGCGCCGCGCCGGGCGCCTGCGCGCCGTCGAGCCCGCCGGGGACCGCGCGCACCAGGGCGGCGCCCTCGTCCGACCAGTCGAACCGGCCCAGGTAGTTGAAGCTGATGCCGGGAGTCGCCGCACCGACCAGCCGGGCGTCCTGGGCGAGGTGGCGCAGCGCGCCGTAGCCCAGGCCCCGGTCGGGCACCGCGCGCAGCTGCTCCTTCACGGACTTGAGCGCGGTGCCCCAGTCCCCCTCGGGCACCCGGAGGGCGACGGGGAAGAGCGTGGTGAACCAGCCGACCGTGCGGGACAGATCGATGTCCTCGAAGAACTGGTCCTCGCGCCCGTGCCCCTCCAGCCCGACGGCGACGGTGTCCCGCCCGGTCCACCGGGCGACGACCCGGCCGAGCGCGGTGAGCAGGACGTCGTCGATCCGGGTCCGGTAGACCCCGGGGACCTTGCGCAGCAGTTCGTCGGTGCGTTCCCGTTCCAGCCGGACCGTCACCGCGCGCACGTCGGCCGCGGTGTTGCCGCCCTCGCTGTCCACCGGCAGCGGCGCCGCGCTGTGCCGGGCGACCGCCGTCCAGTGGGCACGCCGGCCGGCGAACCCGCCGCTCGCCGTGTGCTCGCGCAACCGGCGCGTCCATTCCTGGAACGAGCTCGTCCGGGCGGGCAGGCGCAGCGGCCGACCGGCCGCGGCCTGCCGGTAGGCGGTCTCCAGGTCCTCCAGCAGCACCCGCCAGGAGACCCCGTCGACCACCAGGTGGTGCACGGCCAGCAGCAGCCGGGCGGGCCCGGTGCCGCCGGTGGTGAACAGGCGGGCGGTGAGCAGCGGGCCGGTCTCCAGCCGGAACCCTTCGTGCGCCGCCGCGGTGGCCAGGGCCTCGGCCCGCTCGGCCGCGCCCGGTTCCAGGCCGGCCAGGTCGCAGACTTCGAGCAGCTCGGGCGCGGGGGCGTCCGCCGGGGCGCAGTGCTGGCGGACGCCGCCGTCCGGCTCGGCGGTGAAGCGTGACCGCAGCGCGTCGTGGTGCGCCCACAGGGCCGTCAGGGCGCGGCGCAGCACGTCCGGGTCGACCTGGCCGGGGGTCTCCACGACCACGCTCTGGTTGAAGAAGCCGGCCTGCGGCGGGCGGGGGTCGAGGTACCAGTGCTGGATCGGCGCGAGGGCGACCTCGCCGCTCACCGGCTCGGTGCCGGCGACGGAGCCCGCCGTGCCGGTGATGACGGCCAGTGCGGCGATGGTGGGGTACCGGAACAGGTCGCGGGGGGTCAGCGCGAGCCCCGCTGCCCGGGCCCGCGAGACGACCTGGATGCTCAGGATCGAGTCGCCGCCCAGCATGAAGAAGTCGTCGTCGGCGCCGACCCGGTCCACGCCGAGCAGCTCCGCCCAGATCGCGGCGAGCACCTGTTCGGTCCCGGTGGCCGGTGCCCGGTAGGCGCTGTCTCCGGACGCCGCCCAGTCCGGGGCGGGCAGCCGGCGCCGGTCGACCTTGCCGTTGGCCGTCAGGGGCAGCTCGGGCACCGTGACGAACGCGGCGGGCAGCATGTAGTCGGGCAGGTCGGCCGCCAGGTGGCTGCGCAGGGCGGTCGCGGACGGCGCCGCGGCGCCTTCGGCCGGCACCAGGTGGGCGACCAGCCGCTTGCGGCCGGCGTCCTGGTGGAGCGAGACGACCGCCTCGGCGACGTCCGGGTGGTCGGTGAGTCGCGCCTCGATCTCGGCGGGTTCGATGCGGAACCCGCGGACCTTGATCTGGTCGTCCGCCCGCCCCACGAAGTGCAGTTCGCCGTCGTCGCTCCAGCGCGCGGTGTCACCGGTGCGGTACATCCGCTCCCCCGGCGGCCCGAACGGGTCGGCCACGTAACGGGTGGCGGTCTCGCCGGGCCGGCCGGCGTAGCCCCGGGCGAGCCCGGCGCCGGCGATGTACAGCTCTCCCACGATGCCGGGCGGTTGCGGCTGGAGCGCGTCGTCGAGCAGGTAGACGCGGGTGTTGTCCAGCGGGCGTCCGATGGGCAGCACCGCGGACAGCGGCTCGCCGGCGCGGAAGACCCGGCGGGTGGCGAAGGTGGTCGTCTCGGTCGGACCGTAGCCGTCGACCACGGTGAGGTCGGGGCACGCCTCCAGGACCCGGCGGACCACCGCGCCCGGCACGGCCTCGCCACCGGTCCACACTTCCCGGGCGCCGCGCAGGCAGCCGGGGTCCTCCTGGGCGAGGAGGCGGAAGAGGCCGGCGGTCAGCCAGAGGTGGCGCACGCCCTGCTCGGTGACGGCGCGCCGGACCACGGCCGCGTCCAGTTCCACCGGAGGGGCCAGCACGGCCGTGCCGCCGCGCAGCAGGGGCACCCACACCTCGTAGGTGGAGGCGTCGAACGCGTGCGGGGAGTGCACGAGCACCCGGTCGTGGCCGGTGAAGGCACGGCCCAGGGCGAGCGCGGCGACATCGCGCTGGCGCACCGCGACGCCCTTGGGCGTGCCCGTCGAGCCGGAGGTGAACATCAGGTACTGGAGGTTGTCGGGGTGGACCGCCGGACCGTCCTGATCGGGCCGGCCCTCGGCGGCCGCGTCGTGCGTCGGCTCGTCCGGGCGCAGGACGCCGTCGCCGGGGCACAGGTCGCGCGCCGTCGGCTCCCAGTCGGCGTCGGTGAGCACCAGCCCGGCGCCGGCCTCGGCCAGCGTCCGGCGCAGCCGCTCGCGCGGCGCCCGCCCGTCCAGCGGCACGTACACCCCGCCGGTGCGGACCAGTGCCAGTTGGGCGACGATCAGCCACACCGAACGGTTCATCAGCACGCCGACCGGGCGTTCGACCCGGACGCCGAGCGCGGTCAGCCGGCGCGCCAGGGCGGCGGCGCGGGCGTCGAGCTCCCGGTAGCTGAGTCGCTCGTCGCCGGCTTCCAGCGCGACGGCGTCGGGCGTGCGGCGCACCTGTTCGGCGAACAGCTCGGCGACGCTGCGCTCGGGCAGGTCGGTGGCGGTGTCGTTCCAGGCGTGGAGCACCTGGGCGCGGCGCTCCGCGCTCAGCAGCGGCAGCCGGGCGGGCGGGCGCTGGGCGCCGTCGGGCATACCCGCCAGCAGGACGGTGAGGTACTCGGCCATCCGCCGAGCCGTGGCGGCGTCGAACAGCTCCGGGTCGTAGCAGAGCCGCAGCGCCAGCTCAGGGCCCGGGTAGGCCACCAGGCTCAAGGGGTAGTTGGTGGTCTCGACACCCTCCAGGCCGCTCAGGCGCAGGCCGTGGGAGGCGGCGAGTTCGTCGTCCACCGGGTAGTTCTCGAAGACGACGATGCTGTCGAACAGGGCGGTCCGCTCGGGAAGGCCGGTGAACGTCCGCATCCGGGTCAGTGGCACGAAGTCGAAGCGCCGGTCCTCGTTCTGCTCCCACTGGAGCCGGCGCAGCCAGTCGACCAGCGTGCCGACGGCCGGCACCGCCGCGCGGGTGGGCAGCGTCGCGATGAAGAGGCCGGTCATCGCCTCGGCGCCGGGCAGCTCGGCCGGCCGGCCGGACACCGTGGTGCCGAACACCACCTCGTCACGGCCTGACTGACGCCCCAGCAGCAGCGCCCAGGCGCCCTGGACCAGGGTGTTCAGGGTGAGGCCGGTGGTCTTCGCGAAGCCTTCCAGGGCCCGGGTGGCGGACGCGGGCACGCTCACCCGCACGGCCTGGCCGGACTCCGCGTGGTGGCTCTCGCGCGGCTCGCGGTCCCAGGGCAGCGGCGTCGCCTCGGTCAGGCCGCCGAGGCGCTCCCGCCAGTGCTGCTCGGCCTGGTCCCAGTCGCGCTCGCGCAGCCAGGCCAGGTAGTCGCGGTAGGGAGGGCGCTGCGCCGTCCCGTCCGGGACATCCGGAGCGTCCGGCCCCGCCGCGCAGAGCGCCGCGTGGCAGGCGAAGACGTCCGACAGCACCTGGAACAGGCTCCAGCCGTCCAGGATCAGGTGGTGAAAGGACCAGACCACGCGCACCCCGGTCTCCGAGACCCGTGCGAGCACCAGACGCTGGAGCGGCGCCTGGGCAAGGTCGATGCCGGTCGCGCGGTCGCGGTCCAGCAGGTCGGCCAGCCGCTCGCGGCGCTCCTCCTCCGTCAGCTCGCGCCAGTCCAGGCCGGTGACCGGGACGGGGGCGCGGCGTTCCACCACCAGCAACGGCTCGGGCACGCCCTCCCACCGGACGCGGCCGCGCAGCACCGCGCTCCGCCCGGTCACCCGCTGCCAGGCCGCGGCCAGCCGGTCCGGGTCGGGTACGCCCTCCAGGACGAAGGTCAGCTGCTGGAAGTAGACGGCGCTGTCGGCCTGGGAGAGGGCGTGGAAGAGCATGCCGGTCTGGGTCGGCGTCAGCGGCAGGACGTCCTCCACGGCGCCCGGCTCGGCTCCCACGACGCGGTCCACGGCGGCCTGGTCGAGCCGGACGAGCGGGAAGTCGGACGGCGTGCGGCCGCCAGCGCCCGGCCGGGCCGCGTGCCGGGCGAGGTCGGCCAGCGTGTCGGCGAACCGTCCGGCCAGCGCCTCGACGGTGGAGGGCAGGTACCGCTGGTCGGAGTAGAACCAGCTGAACTCCAGCGCGTCCCCGTCGAGGCGTCCGACGACCTCCAGGGCGTGCGGGCGCTCGACCAGGGGGTCGGCGTCCAGCTCCAGCGGGCGGAAGGTGCCCCGGTACAGGCCGTCCGGGCCGTCCGGGAACGCGATGCGCCCCAGGTAGTTGAAGCTGACCTGCGCCGTCCTGACCTGCGCCGTCCTGCCCTGCGCCGCCGCGCCCCGCGCCGCCCCGATCCGGCCCAGCCGGTCAAGCACGTCGTGGCCCAGGCCGTGCCGGGGAACGGCCCGCAGCTGCTCCTTGACCTGCTTGAGGACCGCGTCCCAGTCCGCCTGCGCCGGAACGGCGAGGGCGACGGGGTGCCGGGTGGTGAACCAGCCGACGGTACGGCTGATGTCGAGGTCGGAGAAGAGTTCCTCCCGCCCGTGCCCCTCGACGTCGACCACCACCCGGTCCTGCCCGCTCCACCCGCACAGGACCCGGCCGAGAGCGCTCAGCAGCACGTCGTTGACCTGGGTGCGGTAGGTCTCGGGCAGGGTGCGCAGCAGGACGGCGGTGTCGGCGGCGCTCAGGCGCACGGTCACCGAGCGGGCCGAGGCGTAGGTGTCGGCGCCCGCCAGGTCGGCCGGGCGCGGGTCCGCGCGGTCCGGGAGGGCCCGCGCCCAGTAGCCCCGCTCGTCGTCGAAGCCGCCGTCGGCGGCGTGCGCGTGCAGCCGCTGGGCCCACTGCCGCAGCGGCGAGGACTTGGCGGGCAGCGCCGCCGCTCCGTCGCCGCCGTCGCGGCGGGCCCGGTAGGCCAGGTCGAGGTCCTCCAGCAGCACCCGCCAGGAGACGCCGTCCACCACCAGGTGGTGCACGGCCAGGTGCAGGACGGGCGGGCGGCCGGCCCCGCGCTCGTGCAGCACGGCGCGCAGCTGCGGCCCGTGGCGCAGCTCGAAGGGGCCGAAGTGCGGGGTGTCGGTGTCCGGGCCGCTGTGGCGGGCCAGGGCGACCCGGCGGGTCTGCTCCTCGATCCGCCAGCGCGGGTCCGCGCCGTCGGCGGCCCCGAACGATGAGCGCAGGGCGTCGTGGTGAGCGACCAGGTCGTTCAGCGCGTCCTCCAGCGCCGCCGGGTCCAGGTCCTCGGGCAGCCGGACGGACAGCGCCTGGGCGAAGTGGCCGACGCGTTCGGCGCCCGCGTGGAACCACCAGTGCTGGATGGGCGTCAGGGGGCTCTCGCCGGTGGCGGCGACCACGGCGGCGTCGGTCGGCCGTGACCGGTCGGCGGCGTCCGCGCAGCGGGCGAGCGCGGCGACCGTCTGGTGCTGGTAGACGTCCCGGGAGGTCACCGGCAGGCCGGACTGCCGGGCGCGGGCGACCACCTGGATGCTCAGGATGGAGTCGCCGCCGAGCTGGAAGAAGTTGTCCTCCGCGCCGACCCGCTCCACCTGGAGGACGTCCGCCCAGATGGCGGCGAAGGCCCGCTCACTGGGAGAGCGGGGCTCGACGTGGCCCACGGCGCGCGGGGCCGGTCCCGGAGCGGGCAGCCGGCCGCGGTCGAGCTTGCCGTTGGGGTTGAGCGGGAGGGTCGCCAGCACCAGGACCGCCGAGGGGACGAGGTAGTCGGGCAGCGTGAGAGCGAGCTCCCGGCGTACGGCTTCGGGCTCCGTGCGGCCTCCCGGGACGGGGACGACGTAGCCGACCAGGCGCCGGGTGCCCTCGCTCTCGCGGACGGTGGCGGCTGCCTGCGCCACGCCCTCGCAGCCGCGCAGCGCCTCCTCCACCTCCCCCAGTTCGATCCGGAAGCCGCGGACCTTGACCTGCTGGTCGATCCGGCCGACGTACTCCAGCTCACCCTCGGGGCTCCAGCGGGCCAGGTCCCCGGTGCGGTACATCCGCTGCCCCGGCGCGCCGTACGGGTCGGCCACGAACCGGGCGGCGGTCAGGCCCGGGCGGCCGAGGTAGCCGCGCGCCAGGCCGCCGCCACCGAGGTACAACTCGCCGACCACGCCCGGAGGCTGCGGGCGCAGCGCGCCGTCGAGGACGTAGCCGCGGGTCAGCGCGAGCGGCCTGCCGATCGGCGGTGCCTGCTCCGGCAGCCCGTCGCCCGCGAACCAGGCGGTGGCGTACACGGTGGCCTCGGTGGGGCCGTAGAGATTGGCGATCTCGCACCCGGGCATGACCTCCCGCAGGTCGCGCACCACCTGGGCCGGGAGGGCCTCACCGGCCAGCACGACGGTCCGCGCCTCCACCGGGGCCCCGCCGCCGGCGAGCAGGCGGGAGATCACCGAGGGCACGCCGCTGACCAGCCCGACCTGCCGCCGGCCGGGCGTGTCGGCGAGGGCGGGCAGGTCGGCGACCACCTCGACGCTCCCGCCCGCCAGCAGGGGGCAGAGCAGTTCGAAGACCGACACGTCGAAGTTGAGCGAGGTGGCGGCGATCACGTGGTCCAACCCGCCCGGACCGAACCGCTCCCCCGCCCAGCCGGCGAGCGCGACGACCGTGCGGTGGGTGACCACCACACCCTTGGGGCGGCCGGTGGACCCCGAGGTGTAGATGACGTAGGCCGGGTGGTCCGGCGCCAGCGGCCCGATCCGGTCGGCATCCGTCAGATCGGCTTCGTCCGTGCCCGGGGCGTCGGCGAACTCGTCGAGGATCAGGGGCTCGCAGCCCTCCGGCAGCGCGGCGGCCGTCTGCCGGGTGGCGACGACGAGCACCGGCTCGGCGTCGTCGAGCATCAGCCGGATGCGCTCGGCCGGATAGCCCGGGTCCAGCGGAAGGTACCCCGCGCCCGACTTCAGCACCGCCCAGAGCGCCGAGGGCAGCTCGGCGGAGCGGGGCAGGCAGAGCGCGACCAGCTTCTCCGGGCCCGCGCCCCGGGAGACCAGCAGCCGGGCGAGGCGGTTGGCACGCCGGTTCACCTGGGCGTAGTCCAGTCGCACCGCGTCGCAGACCACGGCGGTCCGCTCGGGGGTGCGGGCCGCCTGCGCCTCGAACAGCTCGGGCAGGGCGACCTCCGCGGCGGTGGACCCGGTGCGCGCGGGCGGGTTCCACGAGTCGATCAGGGTGCGCCGCTCCTGCTCCGAGAGCATCGGCAGTTCGGCCAGCCGCAGCTGCGGGCCGTCCGCCATCGCCGCCAGCAGTCGGTGCAGGTGGCGGGACATCCGGGCCACGGTCGGGGCCTCGAAGAGGTCCGTGTTGTACTCGACGGTCAGGACGCAGCCGCCCCCGGCGTCCGGGGAGAACTCCAGGACCAGGTCGAAGCGCGCGGCGGGCCGCGGCAGCGGGTGTTCTTCGAGGCGCAGGCCGCCGGCGCCCGGCAGGTCGAGGGGGGCCTGCTGGACGACGAGCACCTGCACCAGCGGGGTGCGGCTGGGGTCCCGGGGCGGGGCCAGCTCCTCGACCACCCGGTCGAAGGGCACCCCGGCGTGGACGAAGGCGTCCAGCACGGTCGTGCGCATGTTCTCGACGAACCGGTCGACGGTGACCGTCTCGTCCACGTCACCGCGCAGCACGACCGTGTTCGCGAAGAAGCCCGTCACATCCTCCAGCTCACGGCGCTCCCGCCCGTTGGTGACGGTGCCGAAGGCCACGTCCCGCTGTCCCGAGTAGCGGGAGAACAGCAGCGCGGACGCCCCCGCGAACAGGGTGAACACCGTCGTGCCGCGTCCGGTGGCGAGGTGCCGAAGCCGGGCCACCAGGTCCGCGGGCAGGTGGTGGCGGTGTGCGGCGCCGGAGGTGGTGCGCACCGCGGGCCGCGGCCGGTCGGTGGGCAGGTGCAGGTGCTGCAGCCCGGACAGGTGGCGCTTCCAGTACCCGAGGCTCCCGGCGTCCTCCGCGACCTGCGCGTTCGAGGCTTGACGCCGCTGCTCCCAGACGGCGAAGTCGGGGTACTGGAGGGCCGGCACGGGCAGCGCGTCCGGTTCGCCGGAGACCTCCGCGTGGTAGAGCGCGGCCAGCTCGCGGACCAGGACGCCCACCGACCACCCGTCGGTGATGACGTGGTGCTGCCCCAGCAGCAGCAGGTGCTCGTCGGGGGCCAGGCGCACCAGCAGCGCCCGGGCCAGCGGGCCGCCCGTCAGGTCGTAGGGGCGGCTCAGCTCGTCGGTCAGCAACCGCTCGGCGGCCTCGGCGCGCCGCACCGCGGGCAGCTCGCCGAGGTCAGCCGTGCGCAGCGGCAGGGCGGCCTGCTCCGCGATCCGCTGCACGCCCTGCCCGTCGACCGTGTCGAACGTGGTGCGCAGCGAGGCGTGCCGGGCGACCAGGCGCCGCAGGGCCCGGCTCAGCGCCTCGGGGTCCGGTGCGCCGTGCAGCCGCAGGGCCACGCCGGTGTTGTACTCCGTCCCGCCGGCCGTGAGGTCGTCGAGGAACCAGAGCCGTCGCTGGGCGTTGGACAGCGGCAGCGGCACCCCGCGCGGGGCGGCCGGGATCGGCTCGGGCGGCGCGGTGGCGCGGTGCCCGCCCAGCAGCGGGGCCAGGGCCGCGACGGAGCGTGCGGTGAAGACGTCCCGCAGGGTGAGCCGGACGCCCAGTTCGTCCCTGATCCGGGCCAGGGTGCGGGCGGCGAGGATCGAGTCGCCGCCCAGTTCGAAGAAGTCGTCCGTCGCCCCGACCGTGTCGGCGCCCAGCACGTCCGCCCAGATGGCGGCCAGGGTGCGCTCCGGCGCGGTGAGCGGTGCCGCCCGGTCGGCGGACGCCGGGCGGACGGGCGCGGGCAGCGCTCGCCGGTCGATCTTGTTCTGCGAGGTGAGCGGCATCGCCGCCAGCACGACGACGACGGACGGCACCAGCTGGGCCGGCAGCGCGGCGGCCAGGTTCGTGCGCAGCTCCGCCGGGTCGGGCGTCCGCTCCGGGTCGGCCGGGGTGACGTAGCCGACCAGGCGTTCGCGGCCCGGCTCGTCCTCGCGGACCATGACGACGGCCTCGCCGACGGCGGTGTCCCGCCGCAGGGCGGCCTCGATCTCGCCCGGTTCGATCCGGAAGCCTCGGAGCTTCACCTGCCGGTCGAGCCGGCCGAGGAACTCCAGTTCTCCGTCGGCGTTCCAGCGCGCCCGGTCGCCGGTGCGGTAGAGCCGGGCGCCCGGTTCGCCGAACGGGTCGGCGACGAAGCGGGCTGCGGTCAGCCCGGCGCGGTTCAGGTAGCCGCGCGCCACCGCTTCGCCACCGATGTACAACTCGCCTTCCGAGGAAACCGGTTGCGGACGCATCGCCGCGTCCAGCACGTACACCCGGGTGTGCGGCAGGGCCCCGCCGATCGTCGGTGTACCGGCACCGGCCGAGAGCGGCCCGGTCCAGGTGGCGACGATGGTGGCCTCGGTCGGACCATAGGAGTTGATCATGCGTCGGCCCGGCGCCCAGCGGTCGACGAGCGCGGGCGGGCAGGCCTCGGCCCCGACGATCAGCGTGCGCAGCCGGTGGGCGGTGCCCGCAGCGGGGGCGGGCAGCGTCGCCAGCGCGGCCGGCGGGATCAGGGCGTGCGTGATGCCGTGCTCGTCCAGCACGGCGGCGAGTTCGTCGCCCAGCCAGGGGCCGCCCGGGGGCACCACGAGCGTGGCCCCGGACAGCACCGAGATGAAGAGCTCCAGGACGGAGGCGTCGAAGCTGGGCGAGGAGAACTGCAGCACCCGGTCACCGGCCCGCACCGCGTACCGCTCGATGGCGGCCGAGGTGAACCCGCCGATGCCGCGATGGGTGACCGCCACGCCCTTCGGTGTCCCGGTGGAGCCCGAGGTGTAGATCACGTACGCGACGTGGTCGGCGCCGACCGCCGGACGGGGAAGGCCGCCCCCTCCCCCGTCCGCCGCGTCCAGCACGGCGCGCACGAAGCCCGGGTCGTCCAGGGTCACCGCGGGCGCCGCGTCGGCGAGCATGAGAGCGCGCCGCTCGGCGGGGTAGTCGGGATCGACGGGCAGGAAGGCGGCGCCCGCCCTCGCGGTGGCCAGCTCCGCCGCGATCAGCTCCATCGAGCGCGGCAGGACCAGTGCCACCGTCCGCTCCGGCCCGGCCCCGCGCCGCACGAGGTACCCGGCCAGCAGGTCGACCCGTGCCGCCAGCTCCCGGTAGCTCCAGGTGCGCCGGCCGTCGGTCACCGCGGGCGCGTCGGGCGTGCGGGCCACCCAGGCGGCGAACAGCTCGCCGAGCGTCGCGCCCCCGTCCACCGGGGACGCCTCGTGCTCGGGCACCCCGAAGGCTTCACCGGCCTGCTGCGAGGTGGGCGCGGGGACGAGGCGGTCGGGCTGGTCGGCCATGGAGATGAGGTCCTTCCGGGCGGGGAGGAGGCGGCGCGAGCGGTTTGCGGGCAGCGGAGTGCGGCCGGGCACGCCCGACGCGTACTCCGGCACCAAGGGCTGAACGGACTGACGAGCTGACAGGCGGACGAGCTGAGGAGCTGCGGGCTCAGGCGTGGCCGGTGCGACGCGCGGTGCGCCCCGCTATCTGCACGCGGTCGATCGCACCGGTGCACGGGTCGCGGTGGAACCGCCCCCCGGCCTCCCGACGGCCGGACCCCGGGTCGACCAGGTCGAACGACAGGTCGGGGTAGCAACGCAGCGGTATCGGCACGTCGCCGTCCACCGACAGCACCGGCGAGCCACCGGGCCCCGGCGCGACGCGGTACCGGGTGCCGCCGTTGGCGTAGGCGCCCGCGCACTCGGGCAGCGCCACCGGCTCGCCCGCTGCGACGGGCTCGACCACGGTGGGCACCCGCACGCCCGCGATTCGCTCCAGGTCCTCGGCGAGGTCCCGCCAGAGCGCCGTCGCCGCACCGGCGTTGCCCGTGAAGGCGACCACCGTGCCGGTGTCCGGTTCGACCCGCAGGTGGCACGAGGTGCCCTGGGCGTTGCCGTCGTGGCCGCACCACAGCTTCTCGCCCTGCCGGAACAGGGCCAGTCCCAGCCCCCAGCCGTCGGCGAGCGCCCCCGGGTCGGCGGCGAGTTCCGCGTGGCGCAACTCCTTGGCGACCACCGGCGGCAGCGCCGCGGTCCGGCCGACCAGGGCGCCGCCGAGCGCGGCGAGGTCTTCGGCGCTCGCCAGCAGGGCGCCGGCCGGCGCCTCCAGCGGAGCCAGGTTCTGCCGGACGGGGCGGACCTGGCCCGTCGCGGTGTTGAGGGCGTGACCGGCAGCGACGGGGCGGGCGGGGGCGGACGGACCCAGGAACGCGGGCACGGTGCCCAGGGGTTCGAGGAGCAGGGCGTCCATCGCCTCGTTCCACGGCATGCCGGTCACCGTCTCCACCAGCCGCCCGGCGGCGACGTACCCGGCGTTGGAGTAGGAGAAGTCGGTCCCGGGCGCGAACAGCGCGCCCTGGGCGGTGCACACCGACGACAGGTAGTGCGCCGCGGTGGTCCGCGCCGCCGCGTCGGAGTCGGGACCGGTGGGCAGACCGCCGGTGTGGCTGAGCAAGTGACGGACCGTCACTTGCGGCAGCTCGCGGAGTTCGGGGAGGTACTCGGCGACCGGGTCGTCCGGGTCGAGGTCGCCGTCCTCGGCGAGGAGCAGCACGAGCGCGGCCGTGTAGGGCTTGGTGAGAGACCCCAGCGGGACGGCGGTGTCCTCGGCGAAGGGGGCGCCGGTGCCGGCGTCGGCCGTACCGGTGTGCACGGAGACGACCTCCGAGCCGTTGTCCAGCACCAGTTGGGCACCGGGCACCCGGTGCAGGCGGGCGAGGGTGTCGAGTCGGTGCTGCAGCTCCCGTCGCTCGGGGAACGGCGCGCGTCTGCGGGTCGGGGCAGTGTTGTACACCATGAGAAGGGACTCCCGTTGATGGCTCTCATGTGCAGGTCCGAACAGTCGGCCGCGGGTGAGCGCGGGCCGACCGGGGTACGGGCGAGGGTGCGGGCGGGTCCGGCCTACGGCCTGACGACCTCGACGGGCAGGTGCCGCACGCCGAGGATCACGGCCGGGTTCTGGTACACGATGTCCTCGCAGGAGGGGACCGCCACGGAGCGGAATCGTTCCTGCAGCAGGCGCAGAGCGATCACCGCCTCCAACCGGGCCAGCGGCGCACCGAAACAGAAGTGGATGCCGTGGCCGAAGGTCAGGTGAGGATTGGGGTGGCGGGTCACATCGAAGACGTCGGGGACGTGGAAGCGGGCCGGGTCGCGGTTGGCGGCACCCAGATGGGCGATCAGCATGGACCCGGCCGGAAGTTCGTGACCGCCGAGCACCACGGGCCGGGCCACGCGGCGACCCAACTCGGCGAACGGGGGCAGCCAGCGCAGCACCTCCTCGATGGCCGACTGGAGCAGTCCGGGGTCGGCGCGCAGCGCGGCGTCCGTGCCGGGGTGCCGGTCGAAGGTCAGCACGGCGTTGCCCAGCAGCGCGGTCGTGGTGACATGCCCGGCGACCAGCAGCAGGGCGACGAACCCGACCATCTGCTGGTCCTCCAGGCGGACGCCGTCCACCTCGGCGGCGATCAGCCTGCTGGTGAGGTCGTCCCCCGGGTGCGCACGGCGGGCACGGATGTGCTCCAGCATGTACCCGTTCATCTCACGGACGGTGGGGGCGATGGCCTCCAACGCCCGTGACAGGTCCGCCATGTCGGGTGCTTCGCCGAGCTGGTCTCCGCTGAACAGGACGCTCGCCCAGTCCTGGAAGAGCCGGTGCTCGTCGGCCGGCACACCGAGCAGTTCCGCGATGACGATGATGGGCAGCGGATACGCCAACGCGTCGACCAGGTCGAACCGGTCCTGGTCCGCGACGGCGTCCAGCAGTCGCGCGCACAGCGCCTCGATCCGCGGCGCCAGCCCCTGGACGACCCGCGGGGTGAACGCCTGGCTCACCAGCGCGCGCAGTCTTCGGTGGTGCGGCGGGTCCATGCCGACGAAGTTGCCCTGCCGGAAGACCTCGAAGTCCTCCTGAGTGGGGGCGAGGGAGGAGAGATCCGAGGAGTAGGTCAGCGGATCGGCGAGCACAGCGGCCACCGTCGCGTAGTCCAGGACCTGCCACAGGCCCTGACTCTCCTCGTACCGAACCGCTCCGGCCTCGCGATCGTCCGACCAGCGGTTGGATATCTCCTCCAACAGTAATTCCGGGCTGCCTAACTGACGAGCGGTCACCAGTTCTCCTTGGGTCGGGACTCGCGAGCATCACGGGGTCTGGAACGGGATACGCCGGGTCGGGCCCAGCGGACATGCGCCATCGGGCCGCACCGCGGCGCCCGGCGGGGCACAGCTCTCCCCGGGCACGCCGCTGGGAACGGCCCGGACGGCGGGATCTGGCTGACCCCCTACCGGGGCCCCGGCCTCCGGGCGTAGCGGGGCGACCGAGACGCCCGTCGCAGCCCGGCGCGCCTCAGCGGTCGGCTGTCATCGCGCGCCCCGACCCGCACGGCGAACCAGCCTGACATCGCATTCCCCTCACCCTTCTCCTCTGTGCAACGGCTGCACAGCACCAGCACGCCCTGAGCCGATCGGCCCCCCACGGCGAACCCGCCATAGTCTTCACGGTGAGTCACACCATGGCAACCCCCCGAGGTCGAACCGGAAGGAATTCTCAGGTGCGTCTCGGGCAGGACACCGATCCGCCGTTCGTCACCCCCGTCTGCCCCGTCAGCGCGCCCTCAACCAGGTCTGCACCGTCTTCGGCTCTGCCTCCCGCGCGGACGGCTCGACCGGCGGTGCGGGTAGTCGGTCTGGCGCGAGCACCGCGACGCGGCCAACGCCACCATGGTCGACAGCGACGACGTCCTGCTGCTGCGCGGTCCGGGGTTCGCACCTGAGCCGTCCACCCGCGAGGTGGTCGCGACGCTCTGCCGGCCGTCGGACGCGGCGGCCTTCGACGCGTACGCCGCCCGGCACCTGGACCCGCGCCATGCGCTGCACCGCACCGAGCACGCCGAGAACGACTTCCCCCTCCTGCCTGTCCGCACCGGGGTGGACGTGCGGGTCTGGTTCGGCCCGGCCGAGCCACCACCTTGGCCGATCCGGCGGCTGCGGCTGGAGCCCGTGACGAGTTGACCTCGTGCTGCCACGAGGCGGGGAGCCGCCCGGCCAGGACTACCGCGGTGACCTGAGCACCGGCCGCAGGGTCGGGGTCACGCCCATCGGCTGTGCCGGAGCGGCAGCCGCCCGCACCGGCCAAACGGCGTCGGGGGCCGGCACCACCGTCAGGCAGCGGCCGCCCCGTCGTGCAGTGCCGCTCGGTCACTTCGGTCGCCGCGCCGGGCGGCCTGTCGGGTGGACCGGCCCGGGAGGGGCCTGCCCGACCGATCACCCGACTCCAGCGCATGCGAGTGCCCCGCCGACCAACAGGGCGACGGGGCACCGTGAGCGGCGGGCGCCGGTCAGGCGTGTCGGCGGCCCCACAGGGGTGTGACGACCATGATGAGGACGGCGGCGGCCGCGATCTGGAAGATGTGACGGATCCAGTCGATGCCGCCGGTGTCCGCGACACCGAAGGCGCCGGCGAGCGCGTTGCCGATGAGACCGCCCACCACACCCAGGATGACGGTGAGCCACAGGGGAATCGGCTGGCGGCCGGGGATGACCAGCTTGGCCAGTACGCCGATGATGAGACCCGCGACAACGGCCCAGATGAACGACATGATCTTCTCCTTGTGCGCGTACGGCATGACCGTCCGGTGATGCGCCCCGCCTTCCCCGTCAGGGCCGCCGCATACCCGTTCCTGACGGGTCTCCCACCCCGTCCACCCGGCCCGGGCGGCCGAGGTGTCCCGCCGCGCGGGGTCGCCGGCCGACCCGCCAGCGGTCGGCACCGGCCTTCCCTTCCTCCATCGCGGCCCTCTCTGCCCGGTCCGTGACGGACGCGGGGCCCCGTCCAGGCGGTGTGGACCGGGCAGGAGGCTCGTTTCTCGCGGGGATGCGCCGGCAGCGGCGGGGAAGGAGGCTCCCGGTGCGGCGCGTCCCGGCCTGCCCCCCCGTTCGGGACGGTTGCCGGGTAGCGCATACTCACCTGGCCACGGCGACTGCCGCGGTGTGCTGAGCGTCGAAGGGTGATGGGGGAATGAAGGAGGGTCCGGCCGATCTGGCCGTTCCGGAAGTGGTGGAGAGCGCTGCTCCGCGGGCGCAGCCGACCGGAGGCGTCGGGCGGTGGCTGCTGCGCCACCGGGTGCAGCCGGTGGGTCCGGCGGCCGTCGAGGGGCACACCGAGCCGCAGGCGTGGTGGAAGGTGATGTGCCTGACCGGGGTGGACTACTTCTCCAGCCTCGCCTACGTGCCGGCCATCGCCGCGCTGGCCGCTGGAGCGGTCTCGCCGCTGGCGACGTTGCTGATCGTGCTGCTGACGCTGGTGGGGATGCTACCGATGTACCGGCGGGTCGCGCGGGAGAGCCCCAACGGAGCGGGGTCGGTGGCGATGCTGGAGGACCTGCTGCCGTTCTGGCGGGGCAAACTGTTCGTTCTGGTGCTGCTCGGTTTCGTCGCCACGTCGTGGATCATCACCATCACGCTGTCGTCGGCGGATGCCTCCGTGCACCTGGTGGAGAACCCCTACCTGTCCGGTGCCCTGCACGGCCACGAGGTCGCCCTCACCATCGGGTTGCTGCTCCTGCTGGGCGGGGTCTTCCTGCTCGGGTTCAGTGAGGCGGTCACCGTCGCCATCCCCCTCGTCGCGGTCTTCCTCGTCCTCAACGCGGTGACCGTCACCGTCGGCCTGGTGGACGTGTTCACCACGCCGGGGGCCTGGTCGGCGTGGACGGACGCGCTGGCCGAAGGCGGCGGCGGTTTCAGCGGCCTGGCCGAACCGGCGCTGCTGGCGTTCCCGCTGCTGGTGCTGGGCCTGTCCGGTTTCGAGACGGGCGTGAGCATGATGCCCCTGGTGGCCGCCGAGGGCGCGAACGCGGCCGAGCGGCTTGAAGCGCGCATCCACAACGCCCGCAAGTTGCTGACCACCGCCGCGGTCGTCATGAGCGTCTACCTGCTGGCCGCGAGTTTCGTCACCACGGTCCTCATCCCCCACAAGGAGTTCGAGGCCGGCGGCGCGGCCGGCGGACGCGCGCTGGCGTGGCTGGCCCACGAGAAGGTCGGCGAGGCGTTCGGCACCGTCTACGACGTCAGCACCATCCTGATCCTGTGGTTCGCCGGTGCCTCCGCCATGGCGGGCCTGGTCAACATCGTCCCCCGTTACCTGCCCGACTACGGGATGGCTCCCGAGTGGGGACGCGCGGTACGCCCGGTCGTCCTCGTCTACACGGCGCTGTGCATCCTCATCACGATCGCCTTCGACGCGGACGTCAACGCGCAGGCCGGCGCCTACGCCACCGGCATCCTCGCCATGATGGTCTCCGGCGCGTTCGCCGTCACCGTCTCCGCCCTGCGCCGGCGCCGCCGTGCCGCCACCGCGGGCTTCGCCCTCCTCACCGCGGTGCTGTTCTACGCCCTGGTGTCCAACATCGTCGACAAGCCCGACGGCATCGCCATCTCCGGCCTGTTCATCCTCGGCATCATCACCGTGTCGCTGATCTCGCGCGTCTCGCGCACCACCGAGCTGCGCGCGGACCGCATCGTCCTCGACCCGGCGGCCCGCCGGTTCGTCACCGACACCCTCGCCCACGACCAGGCCATCAACATCATCGCCAACCGCCGCCAGGCCGGCGACCGCGCGGAGTACGAGGACAAGGAACGCGAGCAGCGCGGCATCAACCCGGTGCCCGGCCCCGCCGACGTGCTGTTCCTGGAGATCGACGTCGTCGACCCCTCCGACTTCAGCGAAACCCTCACCGTCCACGGCGTCGAGGTCGACGGCTACCGCGTCCTGCGCACCGAAGCCCCCGCCGCGCCCAACGCCATCGCCGCGATCCTGCTCGCTCTGCGCGATTCCACCGGCGTCCAACCGCACTGTTACTTCGCCTGGGCCGAAGGCAGCCCCCTCAAGCACATGTTCCGCTACTTCCTCCTCGGCCGCGGCGACACGGCCCCCGTCACCCGGGAGATCATCCGCAAGCACGAGCCCGACCCCGCGCGGCGACCCGGCATCCACGTCGGCGGCTGACCCCGAAGCCCGGTCACCCGCCCCGAGCCGACACCTCCCAGGCGCTCCCCGGCTGCTCCGGCGGCGGCGGCCACCGGCCCAGCCGGAGTGCCGAGTCCGCACGGGTTCTCCATTCGCCCGGACAAGCCCTCACCGTCACACCCGCGCAGGGCCGCCACCGAATCGGTGGCGGCCCTGCGTTGTCCGCTCTACCGACGGAGAGGGGTGTTCCCGACGTGTCGTATTCCGCGCAAGCGCGGGCGCAGACACCAGCAGGTGCGCTCCGCCTCGACCGCTGCCGTGGGGCTGCTCCCAGGGCACCACCGGTCAGGCGTCCCGGAGCGGTGGTTCGCTTGCCCGCAGGCTCACGCAGCACCTCTAAGCGCGGGCACACCGCCTGGACAACCCGCCGGACCGTGTGGCCAGATCCGCTCCGGATCGAGGAGAAGGGCCACGGTCAGGGCCGGGTCGGTGTCGTTCCGGGGCGCGGTCGACCCAGTGGGCCGCACGGTCAGCGGCGGCGGCCACCGACGTGGCGGTCGTCGGCCAGTGCGGTCAGTGGGCCGTACTCACAGGAGAGCTCGCTCCACGTCAGGACCTCGCCACAGCGGGCCGGGAACGTCTTCGGGTCGAATTCGGGCATGGTCCAGGTGCCAGCTCCCCGGTCCCTCAGCCACAAGTCCCCGTCGCCGTCGACCACAGTCGGCGGGGCCGGTACGGGCTCGGCCTGATCGGTGGGATCCCAGGTGACCCGGCCGGGGTGGGAGGCGCGGCGCAGCTCGGTGGTGGCCAGCCGTGCGGCCAGGTCGCGGGTGGACTCTTCAGCGTCCTTGACCGACGCGAGCCGGTAGGCGTCGTCGAGGACGGGCAGGGCTGGATTCTGGCTGCGCTTGGAGCTCATACGCTGGCTACCTCCGTAGGGGGCGCCACATCCGTTATGGCACCCCGTGTAGGAGAACGGTATCCGAGGCGGGAGCCGGGCCGGGCACGATCACCGTCCAGGTGGAGGGTGGAGGACACCGGGTCGGTGGGGCCGGTGGTGAGCTGGTCCCGGGCATGGCGCAGCCGCGGTGGGTCGAGGAGAGCGGTGTCGTGACGGCCGAACTCTTCGAGGGCCCTTCGGGATCCGACCAGACACGCGAGTGCCACCTTGGGCGGATGTTCGAACAGCCCGTGAGGTTCGCTGCTGTCCCCGGCCCCCTGCAGGGTTGCCCGGGTGCAGAGCGGGCAGGCGCGTCATGAAGGCGATCATCCGTACGGCGGTCGCCGTTCCCACATGTGAGCGAGGTCACCCCTTGGCACCTTCCGTCGAAACGAACTCCGGCGTCGCAGCCGCCATCACGCTCGTCGAAGGCCAGCTCTCCCGGCTCGAGGAGCAGAAAGCCGCGCTCGAAAGCGAGTTGGGGCGAGTCGCCGCGTACGTCACCTCGCTGCGGGTCGCCCTCGACGGCCTGCTCGCAGCCGACGCGGCCCTGCGGCCCTCCGTCGGCACGACAGCCGAGCCCGCCACTCCCCCACCCGTGTCCGCCGAAGAAGCTCCGGCGGCAGCGGAGCCGGAGCCGGCCGGGGCCGCCGCGGGGCCGCTCCCCGCAGCCGACGAACCGGAACCGAAGAAGGCGATCCGACGCCGGGCGCCCGCCACCAAGGCAGCGCCCGCCAAGCGAACCGCACGCAAGCCCCGCGGGACCACCCCTGCGGCCGCCGAAGCCGGCGCCGGCCCGGCCGAGAGCAAGCCCAAGGCACGGATCGCGAAGAAGACCCCGGCGAAGAAGTCGGCCTCGCCGGCTCCGGCAGCCCCGACGGCGCCGAAGCGATCCCGTGGGATCGCCGACGATGTCCTGAACGCCCTCGCCGCGGCCGGCAAGCCGGTGCGGGCGGGCGAGGTCTCCGCGACCCTCAGCCCCGGCAGCACGGACGACAACGTCCGCACGACCCTGGAACGGCTCGTCAAGGCCGGCCGGGCACAGCGTGCGGGCCGCGGCCTGTTCGAGGCACTACCGACGAGCTGACCCCGCGCACCTGCCGGGTGGCGAACGCCGCCGGGGTAGTGGACCTTCCGGGGCCGGTCGGATTCGTTCCGACCGGCCCCGGGACGCGCCCCGCGCGTGCGGCCGCAGTGGTGCGAAGGTCACCTACTTCCCCGGCCTTCGTACTGCCGCGCGGAGCGAGCGGACGTCTGTGGGAGCGGCCCACCGGCCTCGTCGTGCCGAGTCGCGGCCGGCCCGGTTGTGCGTGCGGGTGCGTGCGCGGGGTCCGTCTGTCCCGGGAGCCGGCCACGGCGCGCCGAACGCCGCGTCTCACGACCGGGATTGGGCGACCTCTCAGCGGGCAAGTGATCTCCACACCACTCTCGTGCACAGACCCGGATACGTGCTCGACCACTTGTGTGAGGAGTCCGATGATGCCCGTCCTCGTCCTTCTGTCAGCGCCTCTGCTTCTCGCCGCGATCTTCGTCATCGCCGGATTGCGGCCCGCGCGCGGCAGGAGCGGTCTGTCGCAAGCGGCCACCGCCCGACGTCGGCTCACCCGGCGCCATACTCAGCATCTCCGCCGTGCAAGCCAGGCGCTGTGAAATGAGTGCCGATCACCCGCCGACGATGCGCCGGGCCGCACCATCCAGCCCCCGTAGGCCCTGCCCAGGTGCCCAGGACCCGGTGACTCCTGGGAGCCGCTGAGCGGCACGGGGCCGTCAGAATGATCACGCCGCCGAGCGCGCGCGGGTCCGTGAGATCGATGGCGACGACGGCAGGCGACGACGGCGGACCGTCCGCCGGAGCGCGGAGTCGGCGGTGACGTGGCGGCGGGGCCTCCTCGGACGATCGCGGAGAGCGGGTCCACCCGCGCCGGTGTCCTGTGCTCCTCGTGAAGGCGGCCGTGAGCGGCGGCACCTCGCGGACCCGGCCCGCTCGCCCGTCCCGCTCCCGGCTACCTGGGGCGACCTGCGCGACGGCCCAGGGCCCCGACACGGCCCGAATGGCCCAATCCGTCCTTCCCGGCCCGCGCACCGGTCACCGCCCCGGCGCGGCGATACCTGCGGAGGATCCGACGGTGAGCGAGGCGGTGCGGTGTGACGAGGCCGCGCGTGCCGCTGTCAGGTGAGAGCGGTGCCGCGCAGCAGGAGCAGGGCGATGTCCAGGGCGGCCAGCCCGAGGCTGGCGAGGAAGGGCAGGCGGCTGCGCGGGTCGCGGGTGGGGAGGGCGACCGTGAGTGCGAGCGTGCCGGTGGCGGCGAGGCAGGCCCGGTCGGTGGTGGTGAGGGGCCCGGGCGGTCCCAGGACGAGGGCGGCCGCCCCGGCCAGCAGCAGGGTCGCGGCCAGGGCGCGGGTGAGGTGCGGGCCGAGGCGGTGGGGCAGACCACGCACCCCGGTGGCCAGGTCGCCGGGGATGTCGGGAAGCGCGTTGGTGAGGTGAGCACCCGTACCGAGCAGGGCGCCGGCCGCCGTCACCCACGCCGGGGGCCACGGGTGGCCGGGCAGCGCGAGGGTGACGAAGGCGGGCAGCAGCGCGAAGGCCCCGGCGTAGGGCAGCCAGGACAGCGCCGTGCGCTTGACGCCCAGGTTGTAGGACCAGGCCGCCGCGACCCCGACGAGGTGGGCGGCGCCCGCCGCCAGTCCGCCCGCCAGCGAGAGCGGGACGCACAGCGCGAGTGCGCCCCCGGCGGCGGCGGCCACGCTCCGCGGGCGAACGACGCCGGCCACCAGCGGCTTGTCGGTGCGGCCGGTGGCGCGATCGCGGTGAAGATCGATCCGGTCGTTGCACCAGCCCACCGACAGCTGCCCGGTCAGGACCGCCGAGGCGACCAGCGCGCTTCCCGCCGTGCCCCGCCCCCAGGCCACGGCGAGAGCGGTGACGACGGCGGTGACTGCCAGCGCGGGCGCGGCGTGGGAGGCGGCCAGCAGCCCCCGTGCCGCTGCGCCCCTCCTGGACTGCGGTTGAACGGTCGGGGTTGTCGCGGGCCGGACTCCGGTGGTGTGCACGTCCTCATGCTAGATCGGGCAAATCGCCGACTGGCGGTCATTTCATGATGAAGTATCAGATCACGTCTAGGGTGAGCCGGTGACCACAATCGCGGCTGTCCACGGCGTGCTCGCGCCGCACCGGTACGAGCAGGGCGAGATCACCGAGGCCCTGACGGCGATGTGCGCGGCGTCCGACGCCCAGCGCGGCGTCCTCCAACGGCTGCACGCCACCGCCGCGGTCGGCACCCGCCACCTGGCTCTGCCGCTGGAGCGCTACCGCGAGTCGGGCGGGTTCGGTCGGGCCAACGACCTGTTCATCGACGTGGGGCTGCGGCTGGCGGAGGAAGCCCTGAGCGGCGCCCTGGCGGCGGCCGGTCTGGCGCCCGAGGAGGTGGACCTGGTGGTCTCCACCTCGGTGACGGGTATCGCCGCGCCCTCGTTGGAGGCCCGGCTGGCCGGGCGGGTGGGCCTGCGGCCGGACGTGAAGCGGGTGCCGATCTTCGGCCTGGGCTGCGTGGGCGGCGCCGCGGGCCTGGCCCGGTTGCACGACTACCTCCAGGGCCATCCCGGGCACGTCGCGGTCCTGCTCTCGGTCGAGCTGTGCTCCCTCACCTTGCAGCGCGCCGACACCTCCGTGCCGAACATGGTGGCCGGTGCCCTGTTCGGTGACGGCGCCGCCGCCCTGGTGGCCGTCGGACGCCACCACCCGCGGTCCGGGGACTTCGCGGGGCCGCGGGTGGCGGCGACCCGCAGCCGCCTGTACCCGGGCACCGAGCGCGCGCTGGGCTGGGACATCGGAGACAGCGGCTTCACCATCGTCCTCGGCGCCGAACTGCCCGAACTGGTGCGCCTGCACGTCGGCGAGGACGTCCGGTCCTTCCTCGCCGAACACGACCTGAAGCCGCCGGACGTCACCGGCTGGGTCGCCCACCCGGGCGGACCCAAGGTCCTGGACGCCTTGCAGGAGAGCCTCGGGCTCGACGCCCGCGCGCTGGAACTGACGCGGCGTTCACTGGCCGAGGTCGGCAACCTCTCCTCCGCCTCCGTCCTGCACATCCTGCGCGACACCCTCGCCCACGACCCGCCACCACCCCCCGGCGGCCCCGGTCTGCTCCTCGCCATGGGACCGGGCTTCTGCTCCGAACTCGTCCTCCTGCGCTGGTAGGCCCGGATGCCCCTGTACACGCTGCTGGTCCTCCTGGTCGCCGTCGAGCGCCTGGCCGAACTCGCCGTCGCGCGCCGCAACGCCGCCTGGAGCCGGGCACGCGGCGGTGTCGAACACGGCTCCGGCCACTACCCCGTCATGGTCCTGCTCCACACCGCACTGCTGGCCGGCTGTCTGGCCGAGGTCCACCTCGCGCACCGTCCCTTCCTGCCGGCCCTGGGCCTGCCCATGCTGATCCTCGTACTCGCCGCCCAGGCGCAGCGCTGGTGGTGCATCCACTCCCTGGGGCCGCGCTGGAACACCCGGGTCATCGTGGTGCCCCACCTGCCGCTGGTCAGCACCGGCCCCTACCGGCTGTTCAGCCACCCGAACTACCTCGCCGTCGTCGCCGAGGGCGCCGCCCTGCCCCTCGTCCACGGCGCCTGGCTCACCGCGACCGCCTTCACCCTGCTCAACCTCCCCCTGCTCGCCACCCGGCTGCGCTGCGAGAACGCCGCCCTGGCCGACTGCGCCACGGCGTCGACGTGATCGACCTCCTCGTCGCCGGCGGCGGCCCCGCCGGCCTCGCCACCGCGATCCACGCCGCCCTGGCCGGGCTCGACACGGTGGTCCTCGAACCACGTCCCGCCCCGATCGACAAGGCGTGCGGCGAGGGACTGATGCCCGGGGCCGTCCGCGCCCTGGCCGCCCTGGACGTGCCGGTGGTCGGCCACCCGATCCGCGGCATCCGCTACCTGGACGACCGCCACCGCGCCGAGGGCAGGTTCCGCCACGAGGCGGGGATGGGCGTGCGGCGCACCGTCCTGCACGCCGCGCTGTCCCGCCGGGCGGCCGAACTCGGCGTGCGGGTGCTGGCGGGGAAGGTCACCTCCGTCCACCAGGACCGCGACAGCATCACCGCCGCCGGACTCACCGCCCGCTACCTGGCCGCCGCGGACGGCCTGCACTCGCCCCTGCGCCGGCAGTTGGGCCTGGAGCGCCCCGACCCGCGACCCGCGCGCTACGGACTGCGACGGCACTTCGCGGTGGCGCCCTGGACCGACTGCGTGGAGGTCCACTGGTCCGCACTCGGCGAGGCCTACGTCACCCCGCTCGGCCCGGACCGGATCGGCGTCGCCGTCCTGACCGGCGAGCGACTGCCGTTCGACGCACTGCTGCCCGCGTTCCCCGCACTCCTTCACCGCCTCACCGCCCACAGTGGCTCGGCCGTACGCGGCGCCGGACCGATGCGCCGGCGGGTACGGGCCAGGGTGGCGGGACGCGTCCTGCTGGTCGGGGACGCCGCCGGCTACATCGACGCGCTCACCGGCGAGGGCATCTCGCTCGCCCTCACCGGCGCGGCCCACCTGGTGCGCTGCGTACGCGCCGGCCGGCCGCTGGACTACGAGCGGGCCTGGCGCCGCGCCACCCGCGACCACCGCCTGCTCACCGGAGCACTGGTACGAGCCCGCGTCAACCCGCTCCTGGCCCCACGGATCGTCCCCCTGGCCACCCGCGCGCCCGCGCTCTTCACCGCCCTGGTCAACCGCCTCACCTGACGGTGATGACGTCCGTGGTGGTGGTGCCGGCGAATCGGTTCCATGAACCTCGTGCCCTGAACGCGCCGCGCACGGGCACCATCCCGGGCCAGGCCGTTTCCTTTCGGATCTCGACACGCTGGACCGGACGGCCACCAACACCCCGCCGGGGTGGTTCTGAGCCGCCGCCCGTCGATCCGCACGGGATTTCCGTCCCCGACAAACCGCCGTTCCCAGGTCAGCGGGCATTTCGCGGGCGCATCCCATGATCCGTCCGGCTAAGCGGAAGTGGGACTCTGGACAGCCCGCACCGGCCCGATTACAGTCAGTGCGGGGCCTGCGTCAGCAGGAAGCTAGATCGGGGGCGGCACATTCATCGTCGGCAGCGGGAAAGCCGTCCCGTTCGGCGATTCACCATGCTGTCCGGGTCGGCGTCGATCGACGTTCCGATTCCGGAATTCGGCGCACCGAAATATCGGTTCTGCCCGGCTCGGCACGCGCCGGTGCCCCTCGGGTCGGTGCCCCTCGGGTCGGTGCCCCTCGAAGCCCCTGTCCGCAACTCGTCCGCAACTCGCCCGGATCAAGGAGACACCCTCATGCCTCTGTCAGCGGCTGACCTCGCGAAGCTCGGCGACACCCCGGTCACGATCCAGTCGGACCACTACCCGAACATCTACCTGCGCCTGGACGGCACCGGCGTGACCGAGTTCGCCGGCAGCGGCGCAGGAAAGGTCAGCTGCCAGTTCGGCACCGGCCCCTGGACGGCATTCCGAGTCCGCCCGCAGAGTGACGGTTCCTTCGCGTTCGAGTCAGTGGCCTTTCCGGGCGTCTTCCTGCGCATGGACGGCTCCGGAGTTCCGGACACCATGGCCGGAGGGGGGACCGTCAACTGTCAGTTCGGTGCTTTCCCGTACGAAATGTACAAGCTCCGCGCGCAAGCCAACGGCTCATTCTCGTTCGAGTCGGCGACGGCATTTCCTAACCATTTCCTGCGCCTGGTGGTCGGCACCGGCGTGACCGCCGCGACCGGCCCCGGCGGCACGGTGAACTGCCAGGTCAACGCCAACGGCGGCGGTGACGAGAAGTTCTACATCGACGTCGCCTGAGCACCTCCGCGGGCCGCTCCCGGCTCGCCCGAGCGATTCCGCGGGCCACACCTGCCGATCGGCGGCGAGTTCGGCCACGGCGACGAGTTCGGCGACGGCCGGCACGGTGTGTGCCGGCATCGTCCGTCGAACCACCGGGAGGGGCACGGTCACCGCCCCGTTCGTACTCCCGCCTGTACTTGCCGGGGCGTCGAGACGGACCCGCACCGTGGACAGCGGCGGCCCGGACCCCCGGGGCCGGGGGTCCGGGCCGGATGCCGGTGCGGTTCTCAGAGGCGGGGGTCCGCCGTGGGGTCGCCGTAGTAGCCGCCGACCTGTGTGTGGTAGCCGGCGTCGTCGCTGTGCTTGTCGGGGTCGAACTCCGGCGCGTTCTTGATCTCGTCCTTGGTGCGGTTGATCCACACCGTCTTCTCGTCGGAGTCCACCCGCACGACGGTGCCCGCGGGCAGCAGGACGTGCTTGCCGAAGATCCACGGGCCGGTGTCGACGACGACGTGCGCCGAGTCGACGTCCTCCGTGTGCTTGTCGATCTTGCCGATGTGGCCGTCCGCGGCCTCCACCCGGAAACCGGTCAGGTCGGTGCCCGGGGTGTAACCGGTCGCCTTCCGGTAGTCCCACATGCCGCTCACAACTGCCTCCTCGGTGTCGGTGTGTGAACCGCCGCCTGCCCGCGCCGAGCACCCCGCACACGTCGTCATCCACGATCCGTCGAGTTCATCTCGCAGGGCCCGCATCCGCTCCCCGCCCGCCGGTCCGGGTCCCGTTCAGCGCGAGGATCCCCTCGGGGCCTTGAAGTGGGTAGCGGTCACCGGGGGCGACGGGACGGGCATCCGCTTCTCCCGGGACGAGAACGACGACGCCGTCGAGGAGGTCCCCGACGGAGCCAGCATCTTCTCGGACTGGCTGCCCACGCTGATGGACTACCTGTACGTGTCGGTGACCACCTCCACGGCCTTCAGCCCCACCCACACCATGCCCGCACGCCTGAGAGACCCCGGCCACCGGCGCGACCCGAACCCTGGCCGGCGGCCAGGTGCAGCCCCGCAGTGAGCAGGGCAGCCAGGGTCGGTGACGGCAGAGCCGATGCCGGGCGGCAGACCGAGCAGACCGGGCACGGTCAGCCCGACCTCGGCGCCCGCGCAGATCCAGCGCCGCCAGTGCACCCGGACCGAGTGCGGGCCGTTCAGGAGTTATCGCTCGGGAGTGGTTCACGTGATCCCGTCCGACCACTTCGATCGGGCGGGATCACGTCGTTCCCGGGTCCGTCAGGAGGTCCCGCTGCCGGAACTGGGCGGAGGTCGGCAGGGAGAGGGAGAACCACACGGCCTTGCCCTCCTGGGTGGGCAGTGTGCCCCAGGCGGCGGCGAGTTGGTCGAGCAGGGCCAGTCCGCGGCCCGACTCCTCGTCGGGAGCCGCGGTCCTGGCGTGCGGCAGTACGGGACTGCCGTCGCAGACCTCGACGTGAAGTTCGTCCCTGGTACGGCGCAGTCGCAGTCGCAGCGGGTCGCAGGCGTGGCGTACCGAGTTGGTCAGCAGTTCGGATGCAAGCAGGCAGGCGGTGTCGGTGAGCTCGTCGCAGGCCCAGTCCTGGAGGGTCCTGCGCACGAAGCGGCGCCCGTCGCCCACGCTGACGGGCTGGGCGGGCAGGAGTGCGGAGACGGCAGTCACGGGGGCCGGCGGGATGCGGGCGAGCAGGAGAGTCACGTCGTCCGCGTAGTCCTGAGGCACGGGCAACAGAGCGGCGAGGATGGAGTCGGCGGCCGTCTCCAGACAGGGAGTCTCGGTGGCCTTCTCCAACGCGATGGCGAGGGCGTCGATCTGTTCTTCGATGTCACTGGTGGGGGTCTCCACCAGGCCGTCGGTGTAGAGAGCCAGGACCGAGGACGGGGGAACGGTGAGCCGGCTCTCGTGATGGGGCACCTCGCCCACGCCCAGTGGCACGCTGACGGGCACCTGGAGTCTGCTTACCTGGCCTGCTGGGTCCGCCAGCAGAACCGGCAGGTGTCCGGCGGAGCATACGGTCAGGGCGCTGTCGTCGGGATCCAGGATGAGATAGCAGCAGGTGACGAGCTGGTCGGGGAGTTCGCTGACGACCGCGTCCAGGGCCCGCATCAACTGCGACGGCGGCATGCCGGTCTTGGCAAGGGCGTGCGAGGCCGAACGCAGCTGCCCCATCACGGCGGCTGCCTCCAGTCCACGGCCCATGACGTCGCCCATCAGTACGCCCACCCGGCCGCCACCCAGGGCGATCAGGTCGAACCAGTCCCCGCCCACTCCCGGTCCCTGCCGGGCGGGGAAGTAGCGGCTGGAGGTGTCCATTCCGGGCAGCGGCGCGGGCGAGCCCATCAGGCTGCGCTGCAGGGTGAGGGCGACGTGGCGTTGCTGATCGTAGAGTTCGGCGAGCTGGGCCTCGGCGGCCTTGCGCTCGCTGACGTCACGGATGGCGGCGGACACGAGGGTGCCGTCCGGGGTCTCCAGGGGGCTGAGGCTGATCTCGACCGGGAACTCGACCCCGTCCTTGCGCAGTCCGTACAGGTCCAGGCCGGCGCCCATGGGGCGTACGCGGCGGTTGTCGACGTAGCCGCTGCGGTGGGAGGGGTGGTGATGGTGGAAGCGCTGCGGAACGAGGACTTCGACCCGGTGCCCGAGCAGTTCTTCGCGTTGGTAGCCGAACAGGGCTTCGGTCTGGGCGTTGACGAGCTGGATGGTCCCGCAGTCGTCCACGATGACGATGGCGTCCGGGGCGGCTTCCAGCAGGGCCCGGAAGCGGGCCTCGGCGGCCTTGCGTTCGGAGACATCGCGCACTGCGGCGGAGATCAGGAGTCCGTCGGGCGTCTGCAGGGGACTGAGACTGATCTCGACGGGGAACTCGGCCCCGTCGCGGCGCAGTCCGTACAGTTCCAGATTGGCGCCCATCGGACGGACCTGCTGGTTGGCGGAGTAGCCCACTCGGTGGCCGGGGTGCTGCTCTCGGAACCGCTGTGGCACCAGGACCTCCACGGGGCGGCCGAGGAGTTCATCCCGCGGGTAGCCGAACAGCGTTTCCGTCTGGGCGTTGACCAGGCGGATCACACCGTCGTCGTCCACGATCACCATCGCGTCGGGCGCAGCCTCCAGCAGCGCGCGAAACGGTTCCTCGGTCACGGAATTCACGCCCGGATGCGTCCTGTGCTCAGCCTGTTCCATGGGATATGTCAACATTATCGGAGCCCGGCGGGGGCGACTTGTCGTGAAGCGCTCGTTTATGACGGCTCTTGGCCGGATTGATGTCATGTCGCCTCGGACGGATCACCGTACTCGTGCCGACCTGCTCGCCGAGGGCCTCGGTCAGGCCCTGTTCGAGGCGGCGGACCTGGGCTGCGAGGCGGGGCGGTTGGGTTCTTCGGCGGCTGGGCGTGGACCTGGCCGGACAGGTGGCGGTAGAGGTAGTGGGACGGGTGCCGATACGCGGACGGCGTGTCCGGGGTCAGTCCGGCCGATACCCGGCGGTAGTAGGCCTGGCGGGGTGCCACGGGCTTGGGTAGCCGAGCACGATCTCCTTGGCGCGGCCCACCGCCACCGGCGCCCGCCGGGCACAGAGCGGCCTGCGGGCCGACGGCCCTGTGACGCCGGGCGCGGTCATCGTTCACACGGCATGACGATTCCCCGGATTCTCGCGACCCTCGAAGCCGGAGGCCGACCGGCGGTACGGGCCTGTGCGGGCGTCCCCGGTCGCGAAGAGGACGGACCCGGACGGCAATGGCCTCCGTCCTGGGGTCCGGGGCGGAGGTGGGCCCTATCGGCGATACCTCTCCAGGTCGTCGACGGTCAGGCCGTGGGTGCTGTGGAGGGCGATCGAGCTGTAGGAGGTGCGGGCGGCCTGCACCCGGGCCTTCCTCTCCTGCTCGGCCAGCAGCCCTTCGACGGTCTCGGTCCGGCTGCCGGGCCGCCGGTGCAGGTAGGCCGCGAGGCCGGTGACGATCACGGCGAGGCACGCGAACAGGGCGATCAGAGTGGCCATGGCTGCCCCCTCGGGTCGGGGTCCGACATTCGGTACGTACCCGCACCGTCGGAAGGCCGAACCTCCTCACCGACCTCGGCATTCACGGTGGTCGTCCTGTTTGCGTAGCCGGCTGCCGGCCGTTTGCGCGCTGTGCCGCAGCTATGCGCCATGCGGACGGGGGCGGGCTGACGGCCAAGGGCCCCGGGCAGCGGCCGACCGCGCGCGGCCGGGACGAGGACCAGGAGTGGACCGGCGCGCGGCTGGCGACGCTGATCGGCCGCCCGTTCCACGTGTGCCACAGCGTCTCGGGAGCCACCCGCCTGATACATGGAATCGGCTTCACCCCACGGGTCCCCGCCGCGGCCGGCGCGGAACGCGACGAGCAGGCGGTGGCCGCGTGGACGGAGGTGCCCGGGCGGAGGCAGAGCGCCCGGGCGGCCTGCGACGGCTGGTTCTGCTCCGAGGACGAGACCGGGCTCACCAGCCGGTCGCCCGGGGCTCCGGACGTCCCGGTCACTGGACTGGTCGCCATGCGGCCGGGCTCGCGACCCGGCTGTGTCACCGGCCGCGGCCCGACACCGCAGCTGGAGCTGGAGCTGAGTGTGCAGCTCTCCGAACGGATTACGCCCCCAGCCGCCACACCCCCACTCCTCGCGGTGATCGCTGAGCGGCCGCCGCAACCGGCCTTCCGCTACGGGCCCTGATACGGCCGGCCCCAGGGTCCGCGCCGACGTCCTGCTCTCGCGGTGAGGGCAAGAGATGCACCGGTTCCGCTGCCCGACGGGCAGCGGAACCGGCCGTGAAGGGTCAGGCGAACGGGAGCAGCACCACCGGCGCTCCTGTGGGCTGCGCCGAGCCGCCGGCCGGCTCGACGGTCACCCCGATGCCGGTCGCGCCGTTCACGGGCCCGGTCAACAGCGTTGCCCCACTGGCGGACTGCATCAGGCCGGCGGGGCGCATCGTGCCGCCGTCGTTGAACCACAACTCGTAGGTGGTGCCGGTCTTGAGCTCGGGCAACCCGGAGACGAGCAGCCCGGCGGTGTCCTGGTTCCTGGACCACACCACGGTCGCCACGCCGCTGCCGCCGGTGACCGGGCCGCTGGCGGTGCGGGCGTCCGGTGCCGTGAGCAGGCCGCCGATCCGGTCCTGCTGCTGCTGGAGCGCCGCCGCCCGGGCCCGGGCCTGGTCGGCCTGATGGTACTGCTGCACCGCGATTCCGCCCGCACCGAGCGCCGCCGCCAGGCACGCCGCCAGCGCGAGCCGGTAGACGGCCCGGCGTCGCTGTCCGCCGCGCCTGCCCACGGGCTGCTGCCTCGATCGCGGAGGTTCCTGACGGGTCGTGTCCAGGGACGCCATGACCCGCTGCTTGAAGTCGCGCGGCACCGACATGGCCTGGGCAGAGCCCAGACGCGCGAGCGTGGCCGAGAACTCGGCGACCTCCAGAGCGCACGCCGGGCAATGGGCCAGGTGGCGTTCGAACTCCTCGCGCTCGTCGAGGTCGAGGGCGTGCGCGGCGTACGCGCCGGTGAGGGTGTGCAGGTCTGCGGTACTCATACGGTCACCCCCAGGCAGTCGCGGAGCCGGATCAGGCCGTCGCGCATCCGTGTCTTGATGGTTCCCAGCGGAGCCCCGAGCAATTCCGCCACCTGCGGATAGGTGAAACCGCTGAAGTAGGCCAGGGTCAGCGCCTCGCGCTGCAGCTCGGTGAGGCCCTTGAGGCAGCGCCGGACCTGCTCCCGCTCCAGCCGGCCCTCGACCTGCTCGGCGACCTCGTCGAAGGGCGGGGTGTGCGAGGCGGCGGCGATCCGGTGCTCACGGTCGGCGGTCGCCTGCGCGGCGCGCACCCGGTCCACCGCGCGCCGGTGCGCGATGGTCAGGACCCATGCCATCACCTCGCCCCGATCGGGCCGGTACTGGGCGGCCTTGCGCCACACCTCCAGCAGCACCTCCTGCGCGACCTCCTCCGACTGCGCCGGATCGCGCACCACCCGGCGCACCAGCCCGAGCACTGGCCCGGCCACGGCGTCGTAGAGGCTGCTGAAGGCATCCTGATCGCCCAGGGCGACCTTCCCGACGAGTTCCTTCAGGTCTGGACCCGGTCGGCCGGGACCGGACAGGCGCAGCACCGCGCTCACTGCGGGACCTGCACGAACAAGGGCCCGGCCGAAAGGGCCGAAAGGGCCGAAGGCGGGACGAAGGGGATCAAGGGAACCTCCATGACCCGGCGGGAGCGGTCCCGCCAGAGCCGACGAACGAGAAGTGACACCGGTTCTTCGATGCCGCGGCCTCCGCGGATTGCCGAGCCGGCGATTGAACCTGCGTTCTTCGAACCGCGCCTCTTTATCACGCCTCACGCGCGGGCGGCGGGCATTCGCCTTCCGTTCACTTGCGCGGGTGGCCCCGAGAAGCGGCACCCATCCGCCGACCTGGATGCGCCGAATGGCCGACGTGAGCATCAAGACCCCCTCCCGAGACGTGCGCGACCGGATCCTGCGGTCCGCCGCGGCGGCCGCCACCGGTCTGGCCGCCGCCGCCGCGGCCGTCGGCGCGGGCGAGCTGGTCGCCGCGTTCACCGGACCCGACACCGCACCCGTATACGCGGTGGGGTCGGCGGCGATCGACCTCACGCCGACTCCGCTCAAGGAATACGCCGTCCGCACCTTCGGCACCAACGACAAGCCCGTCCTGCTCACCGGCATCTACCTCACCATGGCCCTGCTCGCCGCCCTCGCCGGAACCCTCGCCCGACGACGGCCGCTCGCCGGCGCCACGGTGTTCGCGCTCTTCGGCGGCGTCGGCATCTGGGCCGCCCTCTCACGACCGGGCGCCACCACCACCGACGCACTGCCCGCCGTCACCGCAGGCATCGTCGGATTCGCCGCGATGCTCCTCCTCGCCCGACTTCTGCGCGGGGCCGCTGCCACCGCATCCCCCGACGGGACAGGCGCACGGCTCCCCGAACCCCTCGCCGTCACCGAGCGGCCGGCTGTCGACGTGCCTCCGCACGGCCCCAGCCGCCGCACCGTCCTGGCCGTCACGGGCGGCACCGTAGCGTTCGGCGCCCTCACCGGCTTCGGCGGACGAGCGCTCTCTGACAACCGCTACGACATCGCCGCCGCCCGGGCCGCGGTCCGTCTCCCCGCACCCGCCGAACGCCTGCCGCCGCTACCCGGCTCCCTCCACCCCGCGGTGCCCGGCCTGTCCCCGTTCACCACCCCCAACGCGGACTTCTACCGCGTCGACACCGCCCTCACCCTGCCCCGGATCGACCCCCGGCACTGGTCACTGCGCATCCACGGCATGGTCGACCACCCGATCCTGCTCACGTTCGACGACCTGCTGCGCCTGCCGCTCCAGGAGCTGGACCACACCCTGTCCTGCGTCTCCAACGAGGTCGGCGGCCCGTACGTCGGCACCACCCGCTGGCTCGGCGCCTCACTGCCCGCCCTGCTGCGCCGGGCAGGGGTACGACCGGGCGCGGACCAGCTGGTGGGCCGCTCCCAGGACGGCATGACCATCGGCACGCCGCTGGAGTCCGTGCTCGACGGCCGCCCGGCGCTGCTCGCGGTCGCGATGAACGGCGAGGCCCTTCCGGTGGCCCGCGGCTTCCCCTGCCGCAGCGTCGTACCGGGCTTCTACGGCTACACCTCCGCCACCAAGTGGCTGGTCGACCTGGACGTCACCACCTTCGCCGCGTACGACCCGTACTGGGTCCGACGCGGCTGGGACCGCCGGGGCGAGGTGCGCACCGCCTCCCGCATCGAGGTCCCCGCCCCCTTCGCCCGCGTCCCCGCCGGGGACGTCACGCTCGCGGGAACCGCCTGGGCCACCCACCGGGGCATCGCCGCCGTGGAGGTGCGCATCGACGGCGGACCCTGGCAGACCGCCCAGCTCGCCGCCGACGGCGGACCGGACCTGTGGCGGCAGTGGACCCACACCTGGTCCGCGGCGCGGCCCGGCACCCATCGCATCGAGGTGCGGGCCACGGACGCCTCGGGGGCCGTCCAGACCGAGCAGCGCGCCGCGCCGTTCCCGGCCGGCGCGACCGGCTGGCACAGCACCGTCGTCACCGTCACCTGACCCGCCCGACCGCCCGGGCCCGGCCCGTGGCCGAGTCAGCAGCAACCACCAAGGCTTCGGGCCGACCTTCCGCCAGCCCGAATCAGTACGCCACTACCTCATGAACCCATCCAGATCAGGAGAAACCTCATGTCGCTGTCCCCCATCCGCCGCTCCTCCCTGGCCACCGTCCTGGCGGCCGGCGCGCTCGCCCTCACCTTGAGTGCCTGCAGCAGCAGTGGCAGCGGAACCGCCACGGACACCCCGTCCGCGTCCGCAGCCGCCTCCTCCGCCGTGCCGGCCACGGCCACGCCCGTGCAGGCGATGGACCAGCCCTTCGGCGCCGCCTGTGCCGCCGTGCCGAAGGACGGCGCCGGATCGTTCACCGGCATGGCCAAGGACCCCGTCGCCACCGCGGCCTCGAATAACCCGCTGCTGTCCACGCTGGTCACCGCGGTCAAGCAGGCCGGCCTGGTCGACACCCTCAACTCCGCCCAGAACATCACCGTGTTCGCCCCGACCAACGACGCGTTCGCCAAGATCCCCAAGGCGCAGCTGGACGCGGTCCTCGCCGACAAGGACAAGCTCACCAAGATCCTCACCTACCACGTCACCCCGAACCGCCTCGCCCCCGCCGAGCTGCCCGGCACCCACAAGACGCTCGAGGGCAGCGAGCTGACCGTCACCGGCTCGGGCCAGGAGTTCACCGTCAACAAGGACTCCAAGGTGCTGTGCGGCAACGTCCAGACCGCCAACGCCACCGTCTACATCGTCGACACCGTCCTGATGCCCACGTCCTGAGCCTTGCACGGCCGCCGACCACGCCGGGGGTCGGCGGCCGGCCGCGTTCCAGCCGTCGGCACCGATCGGCCACCAAGTTACTTCGCCCGCCCACCAAGCCGTCGCCCCGGTGCCCGCGAACCCTCAGTAGGAAGCGCGCAGTTCAGCCGGCAGCAGTCCCGCCCATCCGCGAAGCGGGCGCCGCGGACCGCGCGGACCCCCTCACCGGAGAGCATCCGCCATGAACCTACGACACCTCGCAGCACCCCTCCTGGCCGCCGTCCTGCTCGGCGCGGCCGGCGCACCCGCCTTCGCCCACGAGGGCACCGGCATCGACGAAAGCCGCACCACGACCCCCTTCCGCACCTCGGCTTTCCTCGCCCCCCACCAGTCGTCCTTCACCCTGGCCATCCTGCTGCCCGTCCCCACCAACCACGTCCACAGCGTCGGCACCGCCACCGTGCAGCTCAACAGCGACAACACCGCCCGCATCGCCGTCAACGCCACCGGGCTCCTCAACGGCGCCCCGCACGCCATGCACATCCACGAAAAGGGCAGCGGCGAATGCCCCACCGCCGACGCCGCCGGCGACCACAACGGACACCAGGCCATCAGCACCACCGACGGCCTGCCGGCCTACGGCCCGATCGGCACCTCCCTGACCACCACCGGCGACACCAGCCCCGGCAGCGCCCTGGCCGTCGACCGCTTCCCGTCCTCCGGGACCTTCCACTACAGCCGCACCATCCAGCTGACCTCCGACGTAGCGCAGCAGGTCCGGGACGACAACGCCGTCGTCGTCGTCCACGGCATCGACTACAACGGCAACGGCCGCTACGACAACGTCCTGGGCGCCAGCGAACTCAACTCCGCCCTGCCCCAGGAGGCCACCGCCCCGGCCCTGTGCGGCCCACTGCACTGACACGCTCAGGGTGAAGTCGGCCAGGTCGACGGCCACCAGGCCCTCGGCCTCGCCGACGGCCTGGTCGTGGGCGTGCTGCAACCGGTCCGTGTTGTCCACGGTGAGGTCGCCCGTCAGGGTGCGCACCACCGCCTCGCCGACGACGGCGAGGGCGGCCGGGTCGTCCGGCGCGGTCGGCGTCGGTCGGCGTCGGTCGGCTCCCACGTCCTGTCATGCTGCTGCCGCTCGGCTTCCTTCCTCGGCCGGACTCTCGATGATCGTCCGCATGTCCACGGCTCGCCGTAGCGCCGCTCCGGGGTGACCCGCCGCGGGGGCCGGGCCCGCAGGCATCGCTACACGCGGCTGGTGCCGGGGCTGTCCGGTGCGGCCGGGCGGGGGAGGCGGGCGGCGGCGGTGCCGAGGCCGGTGGGGCCGGAGAGGGTGCGGCCGTAGTGGTGACGCAGGTCGGCCTCGCGGTAGCGGCCGCTGACGGCGTGCCAGTGCAGGTTGCCGGTCATGACGGTCCTGAGCCGCTCGACGTGGTCGGCGACGGTCTGCCGTTCTGTGCCGTCGAGGTCCAAGTCGTCGCAGAGGACGCGCAGTTCGGCGGTGGCCAGATGCCCGAACTCGTCGAGGCGTGCGGTGGCGAGGTCGGCGACGACCCGGGCCGCTTCCGGGTAGCCGCAGTCGAAGATGTGCCGCACCACGAGCGGGGCGTTGTGGAAGCCCCCCTCGAACTCGACCTCCCGCTGGAACGAGAAGAGGTCGTTGACCAGGCCGGCGTGGTCGGCCGCCGTCCGCTCCAGGGACCGCACGGTGCCGCTGTTCCGGACGGCGTCGGACAGCGGCCGCTGCACCCCGCCGCGCGGGCTTCCTGCGGCAGTGAATACGACCCCGCTTCTCCGCGCGCTCGCGGGCCCCGGGGATCAGCCGCTCCAGGGTGGACACCCCAATCATCAGCCCCAGACGGCGCCGCTGACCTACCTTGCTGTTCCTGGCCGACAGCCGCCGACTCCACCCGGAACAGCCTCGCCACCGAGCCCAAGGACCGTACGGCCGCCCCGCACCACCCGGAGCCCGCCCGCCTGCGCCACGACACCGTCCGGCTCGCCCGCCTTCCTCGTGGCTTCGAGATCACAGCAGCGGTCGGCGTGGTCGATCGGTCAGGCAGGCGACAGTACGTGTGCTGATCGGACAGGTAGCGCGGATTTCGGCTTGCTCAGCTTGTCGTTCACTGGCCGGGCACCTTGCCGGGGCCGGTCGGGTCAGCGCCAGGGTCGGTGTCTGATGTCGATGACGCGCATGCCGGCGGCCGTGGCGGCGGTGACGCCTTCGTCGGTGTCCTCGTGGGCGAGGCAGCGGGCGGGGTCGGCGCCGAGGAGGCGGGCGGCGTGCAGATAGGCGTCGGGTGCGGGTTTGGGACGGGCGACGTGATCGCGGCCGACGACGGTCCAGGGGAGGTCGTCGAGCCCGACGACCTCCAGGCCGTGTCGGACGATGTCGCTGTAGTTGGCGGAGACTACGGCGATGGCGGCGTGCTCGGCGGCGGCGCGTGCGATGGTGGTGGCCGCGGTGATCGGTCTGATCCGGTCGGTGTTGGCGAACCAGTAGGCACGGGCGGCCGCGGCGAAGGTCTCCTCGGGCAGCGCGGCCGGGGGGAGGGCGAGGCGTCGGCGTAACTGGCGGGCGGTGAAGACGGGTTCGGCGGCCACCCAGTCGAGGGTGACGGTGATGCCGTGGGCGGCGAGCGAGGCCTGCACGGAGCCGTGGTTGATGTCGGTGGTGTCGGCGAGGGTGCCGTCGAAGTCGAAGGCGTAGGCGGCGTAGACGGTGCGGCCCGCCGGCGCCTCCGTCGCCGTCGCCGGGGAGCTGGTGCGCTGATGGCTCGTCATGGGGTGAAGTCCACGGGGAGGCGGGCCGGGCCGTGGACGACCCGGTGCTGGTGGGTGGGGATCTCGTCCGGGTCGGCGGCCAGGCGCAGGTCCGGGAAGCGGCGCAGCATCGTGGTGAGCAGGGTGCGCAGTTCGATGCGGGCGAGTCGGTCGCCGATGCAGTGGTGGGGGCCGTGGCCGAAGCTGAGGTGTTTGGCGGCGTCGGGGCGGTGGGGGTCGAAGTGGTCGGGGTCGGTGAAGCGGGCGGGGTCGCGGTTGGCGGCGGGCAGGTGGAGGACGACCCGCTCCCCCGCCTGGATGGGCTGTCCGGCGACGGCGAGGGGTTCCCGGGCGACGCGGAGCAGGCCGAACTGCAGGACGGTGGCGAAGCGCAGGGTTTCATCGATGACGCCGTCCACGAGGTCGGGCCGGTGGCGCACGGTGTCCCACAGGCGGGGCGGGCGCAGCAGGAGGAGGGTGGCGAGGCCGATGACGTTGGCGGTGGTCTCGTGGCCGGCGATGAGGACGAGTTGGGCGAGGGCGGCGATCTCGTCGTCGGTCAGCGTGGTGTCGGTGGCCTGGGCCTGGAGCAGGCCGGAGAGCAGGTCGTCGGCGGGTTCGGCGCGTCTGAGACCGATCAGGTGGAGCAGGTAGGACTTCATCTCGGCCTTGCTGGCCAGGAGTTGGTCGCGGGTGCGGTCGAGGGAGAGCAGTTCGGCGGTGAGGCGCTGGTACCGGTCGCGGTCGGCGAAGGGGACGCCGAGGAGTTCGCTGATCACCAGGGACGGGACGGGCAGGGCGACGGTGGCCATCAGGTCCGCCGGGCGGGGCGCGGTGGCCAGGGCGTCCAGGTGCTGGTCGACGATCGCCTCGATCCGGGCGGCGAGTTGGTTGATCCGCCGGGCGGTGAACTGGCCGTTGACGAGCCGGCGCAGCCGGGTGTGTTCGGGCGGGTCGCTGGTGAGCAGGTCGCTCGGGCGCAGTGCGGCCATTTCCTCGGGGGTGATGAGGCTGGCCCGGATGTGGGAGTTGAGGTGGGGGCGCCGCGAGCTGAGCCGGGGGTCGGCGAGGGCGGCGCGGACGTCGTCGTAGCGGGTGACCAGCCAGCCCGGTGGGCCGTCGGGGAAGGCCAGCGGTGCCACGGGCAGGTCGGTGCGCAGGCGCTGGAGTTCGGCGGGTGGGTCCAGTGGTCCGGGACGGTCGACGGGCAGGGGCCGCGGCGCGTCGGTGGTGCTCGCCCGTGCGGGGTGCCCGGTCATCGGGTGTCGTCGCGGTCGAAGCCGGTCAGGGCGAGCAGGACCCAGGTGTCCGTGAAGACGGGCGCGTCGAACAGCAGGGGCCGGGGGGCGACCTGGTCGGGCAGCGCGACGAAGGAGCCGTCGGACTCCTGTCGGGACAGCAGATGGGCCACGCCCGCCCGCACGACGGCGTCGTCCTGGGGGCGTCGGCCCATGGCGGCCAGGGCCATCAGCGAGTAGCAGGTGCTGGTGGTGTCGCTGGCATCGCCCGGCCGGTAGCCCCAGCCGCCGTCCGCGTTCTGCGCCTCGGCGAGGAAGCGGTGGGAGGCGGCGTCGGAGTCGGCGATACGCGCCTTGAGGGTGGTGCGGGTCGCCTCGGGCACGGAGTGCAGAGCCCGCGTCGCCCGCCAGATCGTGTTCGCCTCGCTCAGGCTCCAGCTGCGCTCGAAGGTGCCGTCCTGGTGCTGGGCGTCCAGCAGCCACCGGGCCGCGGCGTCCAGCAGGTCGCCGTGGTCGGTTCCGTTCCACGCCATCGCGCTGACCGCGCCGGCGGTCATGCCGACCTCGGACGGGTCGCCCTTCATGTAGGTCGGGAAGCCGCCGTCCCTCCCGGCGATGCCCCGGAAGTACCCGCCTGCCCGCTGCAGGGCCTCGCGGTGGCGCACCGGGTCGACGGCGGCCAGGCACGCGGCGGCGTAGGAGCTGGCGTCGACGTCGGTGTGCCGCATGCGCTCGGCGAACGTCCACCCGCCGTCCGGCATCTGTTGGTCGATCAGGTAGTCGCACATACGGTGGAGGAGCGCACGGTCCGCTCCCGCCCGGGCCAGCGCGAGCCCCGCGGGGCCGGTGTTGAACACGTCCAGGTTCGACATGCTCGGCACCCCGCCGTCCGGGTTGCGGCACGCCAGCACCGCGGCCACGCCGGTTTCGACCAGCGGGTGGCCGGGGGCGAACTCCTGGACGGCCAGCAGTGCCAGGAGGTGGGCGGCGGTGTAGTTCTCCCACACCGGAGCGCGACTGGAGCCCAGCAGCTCCAGCAGCCGTTCGCGCTCACCGTCGTCGACCTGGTTGCCCGCGCCGAGACCGTGGGCGACCAGGACCCGCACGCTCAGCATGATCATCTCGATCCAGGTGACCGTGTTGTCCGAGCCCGCGGCCGCCGCACGGTACGGACGCAGCATCGACGCCTCGAACGGGACCGCGCCCGCCACGGCCAGGTAGGCGTCGAACAGCAGCCGCTTGCGCGCCAGCGTGAAGTGGTCGAACCCGGCCAGCAGCTCACCGCCCACCACATCGGTGCCAACCGTCCGGCCGTGCAGGACCGCCTGCGCCAGCGCCGCGTCGAACCCGCCGACCTGTGCCTGCGGGGCGGCCAGGAACTCCGCGAGCCCCTGCTCCTGTCGGGGGTGGCCGCCGCGCCGGCGCAGCAGTGCGAGTAGCAGCGCGGACTCCAGCGTCCGGCTGGAACACGGCCTGCGCACCGCGCCGTCCGCGCCGACCGCCGCACTCAGGCTCGCCCGCACCCGCTCCCGGGCCGCCGCGAGCCCGCCGGGCATCGGCTCCGGTTCGCGGGCCGTGCCCGGTCCGGTCGTCTCGATCTCGCTTGTCGTCACGGTCGACTCCTCGTTCTCCCCGGTTCGCACGGCGCGGCCGGTGCCGCTGCCTACAGCCACGGACCGGCGACTGTCAGGACCCCGCCATTGAGGACGAACGAATCCCACATCGACGCCGGATACCTGTTGATCTTCGAAACTGGTCCGCAGAAGACCGACATTCGCTACTCGTTGCGCGACCATGACCACCCGCTGCCGATTGTCGCCCCCCGGCGCCGGCCGGCGCCCGACTGGTGGTCCTCGTTCTGGACCATCAGCGGAAGTCTCTGCGGAGCACGCCAAATGCCGCGGGTTCAACCAGTGGTTCTGTTCACGAGCAGCCGCAGGGCGAGGGCCGATTCCCCGGGGACTCTGCTGCACACGACGTCCCGAGGGCCCACCACGGCTACGGGATGGTGGGCCCGCAGTCGGGATGTCAGCTCCCCGGTCGCACGCAAGTCGGTCGTAGCCGTCCTCGGTCTTACGCTGTCACCCCCGTCTCACGAGCGAGCAGCAGTACTTCCTCGACCCACAGCCGACCGAGCCGTTCGGCGCCTGGAAGGGCCCGGTCCGCGACGAAGGCGATCTGGGCGGTGTCCCGATAGGTGCAGAGGCACACGGACAGGGGGTGGCGGTCGGGCAGGTGCATGTGCGGGATCACCGCGACGGCTTCGCTGTCCCCCAGGACCAGTTGGTGGGGAAAGGGCACGTGGGAGGCGATCAGCGGTGCGTACCCCGGGTTGCTGAGTAGCTTCATCATCCCGAGCATGGCACCGGGGCCCAGCCGGTCGAACAGTGCACGGCTCGTGCGGCGCCCGCGGACTGTGAGCACTTCACTGTCGTGGTCCGCGATCTGCCGAAGACGTCGTAGCGGTGACGCCTCGTGCCAGGGCAGGGGAATGCGCGCCAGGCCGAACTGATTGCGCGCTGCGCCGGGTTCGCCGAGCGCACGGGTGCTGACCGGGACCATGGCGTGCAACGCGCGACGCGGCGGAGCCGAGGCGATGTCGATGGGTACCCAGCGACGCAAGGTGGCAGCCAGAGCAGCCAGGTACACATCGTTGACACCGCCTCCGACCGCCGATCCGACGTCTGCCATGAGCCGACGCGGCACGTGGCCGGTCGACAGGAGTTGCTGTCCGCTGCGTGGATGGCGTGCCGCCCACCACGGCGAGGTGGGAAGCAGATCGGCTCCTACGGCGGCTGCCAGTCTCAGCACGTCGCGCGGCCCTGCCCGTCTCCCTCCCCTCGCAGGCCTGCTCGCCGGGGAAGCAGTCGCCAGTGGTCGGGGACTGAACAGAGCGGCGATGGTGCGGATGGCGGCGAGGCCGTCCTGTGCGGCGTGGTGGACGCGGTAGCACAGCAGGTACTCCTCCTCGGCATAACCGTGGACGAGCCAGAGGTCCCACGGCGGGGCGCCGACCGGTAGCGGCAACGTACGCAGGAGGTCGACAGCCTCACTCGCTGCGCGCGGGCCCGGGACGACTCTCAACTGCCTGACATGGCGGGTGAGATCGAAGCCGGGGTCGGCCTCCCAGGTCGCGCCCGGACCGCTCCCGGTGATTCGTTGGCCCAGGACGGGAAGCTGTTCGAGGCGGCCGCTCACGTGGTCACGCAGAAAGTCCAGCCCGGGCGACGGGCCGGACATGTGCGCGGCACCGCCGATCTGCAAGTAAGCCGCAGGCCGCTCGAGTTCGTAGGCGAGGAAGCATCGGTCGATCGTCGCAAGCGGGTGGCTGCGGGCGGCAACGGTCATGGGCACCTCGATCGGTCGGGTGACTCTGCGGCATGTCGGTGGTCACCGTGATGTGGTTGGCCATGCTCGCATTTCGTTGACGTGCGCAGGAGCGAGAGGCCTTCGGCGTGGACGGACTGTCACCCGTGCGGGGCATTCGAGGAGTTGCGCTGCGATGCGGGCGGCCGTGGCGTTCCGCCGACCGCGTTCCGTAGGCGTTGTGGGAGCGCGCCCGGTGCGGGGCTCGCTCCGGTGCACCCGATCGGGTGACGGCGACGGGACATCCGGGCTGAACGGAGTGCGCCGCACGGCTGAGGTGCGGTAATCCCGTATCCCGTACAGGTGGGTTCTCGAAGCCGAACCAGGAGAAGTGTGATGCCGGCCGGATTCAGCGATCTCATCGTTCGTCACCGCCGCGCCGCGCTGGCGGCGGCCCTGATGCTGATGTGCCTGCTGGGATGGTTCGATCTGGGAGTGTTCGGACACCTCTCCAACGGCGGGGACACCCCGCGGGGGGCCGAATCCGCGGCGGCGACAACGGCGATCCGGGAGAACTTCGGCCACGGCGGCACCGACGCCGTCGCCGTCTACCACAGCCACCGGTGGACGGCCGACGATCCGGCCTTCCGAGAGGAAGTCCAGGCCTCGCTCAGCTCCCTGCCACCGGGCGTCGTGACCAGCACCCAGGACTACTGGAACACCGGGAGCCGGGCCTTCCTCTCCGAGGACCGGCACTCTGCGGCCGTCGTCCTGAGCCTGGGTGGCCCTGACGACACCGCGAAGACGGCCTCGTACCGCACGGTGCGCAACACCGTGCATCCCGACGGCATCGATGTCGCCTACGGCGGGCAGACGCCGTTCTACGCGGACACCACCGACCTCGCCCGCAGCGACCTGGCCCGAGCGGAACTCTTCTGCGCGCCGGTCCTTCTCCTACTGTTGTGGCTCGTCTTCGGCAGCCTGACGGCCGCCGTGCTCCCGATGGCCGTCGCAGCGGCCAGCATTGTGGCCGCCACGGCGGCCCTGAGGCTGCTCACCCTGGTCATGCCGGTTTCCGTCCTCACCCTCAACCTGGTGACGATGGTGGCGATGGCGCTGGCCGTGGACTACGCCCTGTTCGTCGTCGCGCGCTTTCGTGAGGAACTCGACCGTGGCAGCGAGCCGGCTCGGGCGCTGGCGGCGACGATGGCGTCGGCCGGGCACACGGTGCTCTTCTCCGGCCTGACCATCGCCGCGGCCATGCTCGCGCTGGTGGCCCTGCCCTTCGACTACACCCGCTCCGTCGGGGTTGCCGGAGCGGTGACCGCCTCCCTGGCGGCACTGACCTCGCTGACGCTGCTTCCCGCGGCGCTCGCCGTTCTGGGCCACCGGGTGAACGCGCTACGGCTGCCCGTGCCCCGATGGTTGCGCAACCCCGTGGCGGCCATGCAGTCCACGGCGGACCAGAGCGCTTGGGCGCGACTCGGCCGCACGGTGATCCGGCGGCCCGTACGCTACCTGGCGGGCGCTCTGGTCGCGCTGGCGGTACTGACCCTGCCGATGACCCACGCCCGCTTCGGTGCCACCGACCACCGCACGCTTCCGAAGAGCTCACCCGTCCGGCAGGCCACCGAGGCACTCTCGCGCGACTTCCCCGCACTGGGGCTGGACCGGATCCAGGTCGTCACCCAGTTCTCCCACTCCCTGAGCTCCCCGGAGGGAAGCGCAGCCCTCGAAACCTGGAAGCAGCAGCTCACCGCGCTGCCGGGAGCCGGCTCCGTGCACGTGACGGCCGTATCGGGCCGGTCGGCAGTGGTGACCGTCTCGGGGCCGAGATCCCCGCACAGCGGCCCGGAGAGCGGCCCGGCAGCCGACCTCGTCGAGTCCGTCCGGGCGCTGCCCGCACCCGACGGAGGAGCCTTCGATGTCGGCGGCCCGGCGGCCGCCACCGTCGACCTGCGGCACGCCCTCCGGGGCCGACTGCCACTGACCGGACTCTGCATCGCCCTGACCAGCTTCGCGCTGCTGCTCCTGACGTTCCGCTCGGTCGTGGTGCCACTCAAAGCACTGCTGACCACCGGACTCTCCCTGGGCGTCGCGTTCGGCGTCGTCACCTGGATCTTCCAGGACGGCCACCTCTCCCGCCGGCTGGACTTCCAGCCCAACGGATACATCGGCGCCCTGGAGCCCGTCGTCATGCTGGCCCTGCTGTTCGGCCTCTCCATCGACTACGAACTCTTCCTGCTCTCACGGATCCGCGAGCACTACCACCGCACGGGCGACAACGAGGCGGCCGTCGTCACCGGGCTGCGTCAGAGCGGAGGGATCATCACTTCCGCTGCGGTGCTGATGCTCACCGTCGTCGCGGCCTTCGCCACCAGTGGCGTCCTGATGGTCAAGGAGATCGCGATCGGTGTCTTCGTCGCGGTGGCCGTGGACGCGACCCTCGTACGGGCCCTGCTGGTCCCGGCGACCCTTCGCCTGCTCGGCGACGCCAACTGGTGGGCACCCGGCCGACTGCCCAGCAGGCCGATACGTGACCCGAACGCGGCTGACGCGGGCGCGACCACCCCGGCCCCGATGGGACGGGGGTAGGCCTTCGAGCGGCCGCCCCGGCCCCGGACGCGCCGGCCCCACCTCACTAGCCAGACGCTCGGGGGCGTGCAGGCGACCGTCACCACCACCGCCACCTCCGTCGTCGGCAACGTGACCACGGCGGCGACCAGCCTGATCGCCATGCTCTCCCTGAATCCGACCCTCACCGTCCTCTCCCTGGCGATGCTGCCGGTGTTCGCCTGGATCACCCGCCGGGTCGGCGACGGCCGACGTGACGTCACGCGGCAGTACCAGCGGAAACTGGCAGTGATGTCCGCGCTGGTCGAGGAGTCGTTGTCGGTGAACGGGTTCCTGCTCGGAAGAACCATGGGGCGCACCGGCACGCTGAACCGGGAGTTCGCCGGCCACTCCAGGGACCTCACCGACCTCGCCGTCCGGTCGACGATGACGGGCCGCTGGCACCAGTCCACGGTCTCGGTGGTCCTGGGCATGATGCCGGTCGCCGTCTACTGGGCGGCCGGCACGTGGGGATCGACGGACAGGGCCGGACGTCGATCGGCACCGTCGTCGCCTTCGCGGTGCTTCAACAGGCGCTGCTCGGACCGTCCGTGTCGATCCTGCAGAAGGGCGCACCACGATCACCATCACCCACCGCCTCGCCACGATCGGGGACGCGGACCGGATCATCGTCATGGACGGGGGAAGGATCGTCGAACAAGGCTCGCACCCCGAGCTCATGGCACTCTCGGGCCGCTATGCCGCGATGGTCGGTTCGAGCCGGCCCGGGAGAGGTCGGGGGAGTCGCTCCGGTCCCGCCCCGGGGAGCGGGACCGGCCTCGGATGAGGCCGCCCACGGTCCGCTTTCGAGGTCGAGCGCATGTCGAGCGCGTCGCACAGCCGGACACCGCACTGGTCCCGGGCGGGCCGCCCGACACCGGACCGGTGCCCGTCTCCCTTCCGTCGACGTTCCCACCGACCGAGTTCCCAGGCCTGCTGCCGCTCGCCGACCTGGTGGTCGTCCCGTTCGACGGCGAGGTCCCGCAGCCGGCCCGGACGACCTTCCCCCTGGACTCGCCGCTGGTGCCGTCGGAGCGGACGGGCGTCGCGCCGACGCCCGTCCTCCGGGACACGGCGGAGTCCTTCCGGGGCGTCGAGGTCTTCAGCGAGCGGTCGGGCGCCCGGGTGGACTGGACGCTGACGGACACCCAGAAGACGTCCGGCGGTGTCCGGGGTGCCTTCGAGTACCGGCCCGGTGACGGCTCCGCAGCGCCTGTGGCCGCCGTGACGGTCCGCCACGGGCTGGTCCCGGTCGCCCGCCCGGTCGGTCCACTGCTGGCCGTGGTGGCGATCGGCGGCGTCACCTACGTTGCCGCCGACGCCGCCGACCACGCCCGGGCCGCCGGCAAGGCCTCGATCGCCGAGCGGAAGAAGTCGCGCGCCCTCGCGCTCCGCGCCCTGTTCGTCGAGGGCGCCACCTACCGGCCGGACGTCACCTGGGCGGGCTCGCTCGACGGCAGCCCGCGGAGCTCGGGCGCCACCGAGGCTGAGGGGCCCGCCCCGCGCTTCGGGGCGGAAGATAGGCGTGGGGAGAAATGGAACGCATGCTCGAAGTAGCATCCCTGCGAGGCTCTCCGGCCGGCACTTCCCAACCTCCGCAGTGGCGGAGTCGGACGGAATCATCCCTGTAGAGAAGTCAGAGGGCAGAGGGCGATGAGTGTGGCTGAGAGTTGGTCGCGTGTGATGAGTCTTCTTCGGGAGCACGCGCCGGCCGATCACGCGGAGCTGCCAGGGCCCACTACGGAGCAGATGCTCGCGGCAGCCGAGGAACGGATGGGGATCTCCCTGCATGGGGACCTGCGGACCTGGCTGTTGCAGAACAATCTGGATCTGCCGGAGGAAGACGTCGACGACGACATCATGTGCTGCGGCTTCGACGGGTTCCCCGACGAGGGGAGCTTCTTCCTGGGCATCCGGGCGATGGAGAGGCTCTACGCGAACCGCTCCACGGCCTGCGGATTCGACCCTCCGGACCAGCCGGAGAATCCGTTCTGGCGTAACGAGTGGATCCCGTTCCTGTCGGACCAGGACGGTTGGATGGGAAAGTTCGTCGATGTGCGGGACGGACGCGTGGGCAGTTGGTTCGTGAGTGGCCCCACAGTCACGGGCGAGCACGAATCGATGGCCCAGTACTTCGACTCCGTGGCGGAGACGCTGACGAGGATCGCCGATGGGAGCTCCCCGGTCTGTCGGTTCACCGAAGGTCGACTTGCCTGGTCGTGAGACGGGTCCCGACTGGATGACGGCCATGACCCATCCGTCCTCACCCCGGAACGGCAATGAGATTCCTCAGCGAGGAACTCGCGGTACTCGGCGGTGATTCCGCAGGGGGCCTGGCCGGTCCGGATCCGACGAGGACCATCCCCCGCAGACGGGCGAGTCGCGTCGCGGCGACGAGCTTCGCGACCTTGCCGCCCATGGGGTGTCCGACCAGCACGTAGTCCTCGATTGCGGCGGCGGCGAGGACGGCGACGCGGTGCAGCAGGTCACCGGGCGTACCGCGAAGGCTTACATCGTGGAGCGGATCGTGCTCGGGGCGAAGCGCCTACTGGCTCACGAACGCTTCACCGCGGCGCGGTGTGCGAGTGAACTCGGGTTCCCGGACCCGTCGAACTCCTCGCTCTCCTTCCGGACGAGACGGGCCTGCGCCCCGGCGCCTGGCAGGCGGCGACGATCCTCGACCGACCCGTCGACATTCGTCCCCCACCGGGCTACCTGCCGGCCGGAGCAACGGTCTCGACGACGTGTTCGACGACGTGTTCGACGACGGTCTCGACGAGCCCGGTCTCCAGCCGGAGCACGTACCCCGACACCGACGCGAGGACCTCGCCCGTCATCAGCGGGTCGGCGAGGAGCTTCTCGACGTCGTGCCGCACGGTGGCGACCGGGTCCGTCACCGCGCGCTGGGCGAGCACGGCGTCGTCGCCTCCGGTGCGGTCAGCGAACGCGCGGCGGAACGCCGGTTCGGCGAGCAGACCGGTACCGCACTGCGTGTGATGCACGATCGCGACGTCCATCCTGACTCCGAGCCGCACCGCCAAATAGGCGATGTCCTCGATCACGCGGCTGTCCACCCGTCCGCCCGTGTTCCGCAGCACTCCCACGTCCCCTGTTCCGATCCCGAGGAAGCCCGCGGGCTCGACGCGCGGATCGGCACAGACCAGTACCAGCGGAAGCCGCTCCGGCATCGGTGTGGGCATCGCCAACCGGGCGAGGTCCACGTTCGCCGCGAAAACCTGGTTGCGCTTCAAGAACTCGTCGAAGTCCGACACGATTCCTCCATGTGGTGTACCTACAACATTGATGGCGTCGGCTACGCTACATAGGAGGAGGTGCATATGCAACACCAAGGATCGGAAGAACCGAAGCTGCGAGCCCTGTGGATGGCGGACCGGTGTCTCGGCAGGCGCATCGCCCGGCTGCACCGGCTCGTCTCGCGGCGCTTCGAGGCGGAGCTGCGGGAGTCGGGGCTCACCCTGCCGCAGGTCGAGGTGCTCTCCGAGATGACCGCCTCCGGCGAGCCCGTTCGCCCGTCGGAGATCGCCGGCTGGCTCGGGATCGAGCGCTCCACGATCAGCCGCAACCTCGACCTCCTCGCCCAACTCGGCTACGTCCGCGCCACAGAGACATCGGCGACCGGGCGAACGACCCGTGTCGTCGTGACCGACGCCGGCCATCAGGCACTGGCGGACGCCCAGCCCGCCTGGGAACGGGCGCAGGCGTGGATCAGCACCGCCGTCGACGAGGACGCCGTCGACACGCTCGACCGCTGGCTATCCGCCCTCGAACTCGCCCCCCGGCCCCGCTGACCGCGAACGCGGACCCTGCGGCGCAGGGCCTCGTTCCCCCCTCCGACGATGACGCGGCCACGGGGGCGGCAGCCGAGGGGGTGGCCCGGGGTGTCGGCCTGCCGGCCGCCCGGATCCAGTTCCGCAGGGTCTCCGGGTTGATCCCGAGGTCGTCGGCGACCGACTTGATCATCGAGCCCTGCTGCGACTCGTACAGCGCGACCGCGTCCGCCTTGAACTCCGGCGGGTAGTGCTTCATCACCATCGGTGCAGGACTCCTGTCCACCCAGACCATCAAGGCCCGAGTGTCTCTGGTGTCCAACATCCGGGGTCAAGGCCCCGGGCCGACCTGACCCACGGCCCCGCACGCGCCGGCTGTCGGCCGACAGCCGGCGCTTCCCGGAGGAGAGCCGGACCGAAAACGATGCGGCACCGCTGCGACTGGGCCCGCCGACCGCACCGGCCGAACCTGCGGAAGAGCCCGCACTCTGTGCGCGCACCCGATCCTCGAGAAGCGGAGCGGACCATGAAACTGCACGATGAACTGCCGGTCGACCACCGGCTCTCCCAGGTCTACCGCGCCGGCGCCGGTCTGTGCGGCGCGGCCCTGTTCGTGTTCGGCTGCCTCGGCCTCGCGGACGGGCTGTCCTTCTTCAGTACTTCCGGGGAGACGATCGCCGGCTTGTCCAGCAACGGGCTGCTCAGCCTCGTCTCGGTCATGACGGCCGTCGTGCTCGTCGTCGGAGCGCTGATCGGCGGCAACATCGCCTCCACAGTCAACATCACCGTAGGCACGCTGTTCGTCCTCAGCGGCTTCGCCAATCTGGCACTGCTCGAGTCGTCGGCCAATATCCTGGCCTTTCGACTCCCGAACGTGCTCTTCAGCTTCGTCATGGGTCTGCTGATCGCCACATTCGGCATGTACGGGCGGGTGAGCGGCAAACTGCCGCTCGACAACCCCTACTGGCGCCACCGCCATCAGCGGCCGGCCGCCGGCGACGGGAATGCGGCCCTCCCCGAGAAGCCGGGACAGTTCGCACGGTGACCGACCTGGCCGGGAGCGCCCCTGCGGATGAGCCGGACCTGCAACCGGCGATCGAGCACCGCCGCTCCAGCCGCCGTCCCGTCGCCGAGCGCGACCTTCCAGAGGTGGTGACTCGATACCCGCCAGGTCGCGCGAGGCGGATCGACCCGCGCGACGCACCCCCTGCCCCGGGACCGTGTCTGCAGCTCGCGGCATCGGGTTCCGGGCGCACGGGGTGGCGCGCAGCCGTTGTTCAGCGAACCGGGTGCAGGGCAGCGGTGTCGTCCGTGCGGTATTCCAGTCGGCTGGTCACGTCGATGACACCGTCCACACTCCGGCACAGCCGTTCCACCACCGGCACCAGGGCGCGGTGCTCGACCGTGCCGCTCAGGGTGACCCTGCCCTCGTCGACTCGCACACCGACGCGGCCCGGCGCGACCCCCAGGGTGCGGTCGAGGATCTCGTGGGTGATCTCCTCGTTGATGGCTCGGTCCTGGCGGAGGAAGACACGCAGCAGGTCGCTCCGGCTGACGATGCCGACCAGGCGTCCTGCCTCGTCGACGACGGGGAGGCGTTTGAGGTGGTCGCGCTGCATCAGGCGGGCAGCCTCGACCACGGTCCACTCGGGCCGCGCGCACACCGCCGGACTGGTCATGAGGCCTTCGGCGGTGGCGGCGCGGCTGCGGATGTGCTCGTCGGGTGACAAGTGCGGGGTGGGCAGCAGTCCGGCGGGGTCCTCCCGGGCGGCCTCGTTGAGCAGCAGGTCGGCCTCGGAGACCAGGCCGATCGGCCGTTCCTCGTGGTCCAGGACCGGTACGGAGGTGATGTCGTGTTCGGCGAGCAGGCGGGCGACTTCCTTGAAACCGGTGTCGGGCCGGACGGGGACGACTGCCCGGGTCATCAGCTCTCCCACGATGCGGTGTCGCATGGTCGGCTCACTCCTTCGCTGGTGCCGACAGCCCCGAGGCTGCGCGGTCGGGTGTGGCGGGTGCGGTGCGGTGTGGCGCCCGCGATCCGCCGCTGGGGTTCATACTGCTCGGCCACGATTCTTCTCCCTGCCGCTGTGGTCGTCTCCACCATCGGTTGACGGGCACGTGGTGGCGAAGGGCCGGGGGGCCTCTATGCCGGGACCTTCGGCCCCGGTGCGGCACGACCGCCGTTCCGGGGGCCGACGGGCCTGCCGGACAGGGCCCATCAGTCCCTGCCGCCGCCTGGCCCGTTGCGGTGCAGTCGGTGGGGGGGACGAAGCCTTCACAGACTCCGAGGAGCCGCGTATCCCGCGCTCCGCCCCCAGAGGCCAGGTCGCCGGGAGCGTTGCTCCCCCACCAGTGGCCCAAGGCCTGGGCAGCGGGCCGAGAGTCGGCCGGCATCCGCCTCCTGATCGACCGACGTGATCAGCAGAGCACTGCCCGCGGGCGACAGCCAGGGCCGGGCCCCCTCTCGCTCGTGCGCGACCATACCTGCCTGCGCCGACATCCGCCGCACCAGCAGTAGCCGACCGCGAGACGACCGCGGCCGGCCGCTGCACTTCTGCGTTCCACGGATCTCGGCCGCTTCCCGGTATCCATGGCCCAGGGCCGGAGCAGCCCTGGAGGCGCGTCACGGATATCCCTGGGCGGCCGCCGGATCACCCGCGTCAAGATCTCGGCCCCACGCCGCGCTCCTCCAGCGGCAGCGGCGCGAGCACGACGAAGCTCTCCGGTCGGTCGTGGAACTGTGGGGCTCGACTTGCCGGCGGGCGGGCGCGCGACGGGTTCGGTCAGACGGCGTGCAACCCGTGGGCGGTGAACACCGTGCGAGCGGCGGTCACCTGGTCGCGGGTGGGCGTCGGCGCGTCGGCGAGGGTGAACTCCAGACCCAGTGCGCGCCATTTGGCGGCGCCGAGCTTGTGGAAGGGCAGCACATCGACCCGGGTGACGTTGCCGAGGGAGGCGGCGAAGGAGGCGACGCCCTCGATGTTCTCGGGAAGATCGGTGAGCCCGGGGACGAGAACGAAGCGGACCCAGACCTCCGTGCCGAGGCCGGCCAGGCGGCGGGCGAAGTCCAGGGTGGGAGCGAGTCTCTGCCCGGTCAGGTGCCGGTAGAGCGCGCGGTCCCAGGACTTGATGTCGAGCAGGACGAGGTCGGTGTCGGCGAGCAGGGCGTCGGTGGCGCGGGAGCCGAGGAAGCCGGAGGTGTCCAGGGCGGTGTGCAGGCCGAGTTCGTGCTTGAAGCGATGCAGCAACTCGCCGGTAGGACCCGGCTGGAGCAATGGCTCGCCGCCGCTGATCGTCGCTCCGCCGCCGGAGGCGCGGATGAACTCAGTGTACTTGGCGGCCTCCTGGACGATCTCGTCGGCGGTGGCGGGTCGACCGTCGCGCAGGTGCCACGTGTCGGGGTTGTGGCAGTAACGGCAGCGCAGCGGGCAGCCGGCGAGGAAGGCGACGAAGCGCGTCCCCGGGCCGTCGACGCCGGTTGACAGGTCCCAGGAGTGCAGCATGCCGGACACCGGGCGTGAGGCCGCCGTGCCCGCGGGCGGGCACGGCAGGGGCGCGGCATCGCCGGCCGAGACGGCGACGGCGGTTTCGGTCATTGCGGTTCTCCTTGCACAGAGGCGCGGTGCCGACACCCGTGGTCGGGGAGGGCGTCGGCACCGCGTGCCGGTGAGCGCGACTACAGCGCGCTGTGGAAGGTGCGGCCGATCACGTCGAGCTGCTGCTGGCGGGTGAGGCGCACGAAGTTGACCGCGTAGCCGCTGACGCGGATGGTCAGCTGGGGGTAGTTCTCCGGATGCTCCATGGCGTCCAGCAGGGTCTCGCGGCTCAGGACGTTGACGTTCATGTGGAAGCCGCGGCAAGTGGTGTAGCCGTCGAGCACGCCGACCAGGTTGGCGATCCGCTCCTCCTGGGTGCGGCCGAGCCCCCCGGGGGTGACCGTGTTGGTGAGGGAGATGCCGTCCTCGGCCTGCTCGTAGGGGAGCTTGGCCACGGACAGGGCCGCGGCGACGAAGCCGTGGTGGTCGCGTCCGTTCATCGGGTTGGCGCCGGGCGAGAACGGTTCGCCGGCCTTGCGGCCGTCCGGGGTCGCGCCGGTCTTCTTGCCGTAGACGACGTTGGAGGTGATGGTCAGCACGGACTGGGTGTGTTCGGCGCCGCGGTAGGTGGGGTGCTTGCGCACCTTGTCCATGAAGTCCTCGACCAGCCGCACCGCGATGACGTCGGCCCGGTCGTCGTTGTTGCCGTACGCCGGGTACTCGCCCTCGACGAGGTAGTCGACGGCGAGGCCGGTGTCGTCGCGCACCGGGTGGACGGTCGCGTGCTTGATGGCGGAGAGCGAGTCGGCCGCCACAGCGAGGCCGGCGATGCCGCAGGCCAGGGTGCGCCGGACGTCGCGGTCATGGAGGGCCATCTCCAGACGCTCGTAGGCGTACTTGTCGTGCATGTAGTGGATGACGTCCAGCGCGTGGACGTAGGTGGCGGCCAGCCAGTCGAGCTGCTGGTCGAACTTGGCGAGCACCTCCTCGTAGTCGAGGACGTCGCTGGTGATCGGAGCGGTGGCCGGGCCGACCTGGGTGCCGGAGACCTCGTCCCGGCCGCCGTTGATCGCGTAGAGGAGGGTCTTGGCGAGGTTGACCCGGGCGCCGAAGAACTGCATCTGTTTGCCGACCCGCATCGCGGACACGCAGCAGGCGATGGCGGTGTCGTCGCCGAGGCGCGGGCGCATCAGCTCGTCCGACTCGTACTGGATGCTGGAGGTGTCGATCGACACCTTGGCGCAGAACTCCTTGAAGCCAAGAGAGAGTCGTGGTGACCAGAACACGGTCAGGTTGGGCTCGGGAGCGGGGCCGAGGTTGTAGAGGGTCTGGAGATAGCGGAAGGAGGTACGCGTCACCAGTGGGCGCCCGTCCTCTCCTATCCCGCCGATGGACTCGGTGACCCAGGTCGGGTCGCCGGAGAACAGCTCGTCGTACTCCGGGGTGCGCAGGAAGCGCACGATCCGCAGCTTGATGACGAAGTCGTCGATCAGCTCCTGCGCCTGCTCCTCGGTCAACTTGCCTGCATCGAGGTCCCGTTGCAGGTAGATGTCGAGGAAAGTGGAGGTGCGGCCGAGCGACATCGCGGCGCCGTTCTGCTCCTTCACGGCGGCCAGGTAGGCGAAGTAGAGCCACTGGACCGCCTCGCGGGCCGTCGTCGCGGGGCCGGAGAGGTCGTGGCCGTAGCCCGCTGCCATCTGCTTCAGCTCGCCGAGTGCCCTGATCTGTTCGGCGAGTTCCTCACGCTCCCGGATGGTCTCCTCCAGCCGCGCCGGATCGTGCGGCAAGACGTCCAGTTCGGCCTTCTCGGCCCGCTTCACCTCGATCAGCCGGTTCACGCCGTACAGCGGCACCCGGCGGTAGTCGCCGATGATCCGGCCGCGGCCGTAGGCGTCGGGCAGTCCGGTGATGACGCCGGCCTTGCGGGCGGCGAGGATCTCGGACGTGTAGGCGTCGAAGACGCCGGCGTTGTGGGTCTTGCGGTACTCGGTGAACACCTTCTCCAGCTGCGGGTCGACGGGGTAGCCGTAGGTCTTCAACGCTCCGGCGACCATCCGCCAGCCGCCGTAGGGCATGACCGCCCGCTTGAGCGGGGCGTCGGTCTGCAGCCCAACGATCAGCTCCCGCTCTCGGTCGATGTATCCGGGCGCGTGCGCGGTGATTCCGGCGGGCACGTCGTGGGCGACGTCGTACACGCCCTTGGCGCGTTCCTCGGGGAAGCGGTCGGTGATCAGCTTCCACACCGCGAGGGTTCGTTCGGTGGGGCCGGCCAAGAAGGATGCGTCCGCCTGGTAGGGGGTGTAGTTGTGCTGGATGAAGTCGCGCAGGTCGATCGTTTCGCGCCACCGGTCGCCCTGGAATCCGTGCCAGGCGGTCACAGTCCCGTGCTGCTGTGTGGTCATGGTCGGTCTGTCCTTCTCGCTCGGGTGGTGGTGCTCAGGACCGGTCGCCGTAGTAGGCCTGGCGCATCAGCTGTTGCATGTCGGTGAGCAGGGGCATCCGGGGGTTGGCCGGGGCGCACTGGTCCTCGTAGGCGTTCATCGCCTGCTGCGGCAGGGCGGCCAGGAAGGCCGTCTCGTCGACGCCGGCCTCCTTGAAGGAGCGCGGGATGCCGACCCGGTCGCGCAGGTCCTCGATGGCGGCGGCCAGGGACTCGACGCCCTGCTCGGGGGTGTCGGCGGGCACGCCGAGCATCCGGGCGATGGCCTGGTAGCGCTCGGGTGCCACGTAACTGCGGTACTTGGGCCAGCTGGTGACCTTGGCCGGGGCCGTACCGTTGTAGCGGATGACGTGGGGCAGCAGCAGGCCGTTGGCGCGGCCGTGGGCGACGTGGAAGGTGGCGCCCAGGGTGTGTGCCATGGCGTGCACGACGCCGAGGAAGGCGGAGCCGAAGGCCATGCCGGCGATGGTGCCGGCGTTGTGCATCTTCTCCCGCGCGAGCGGGTTGCCCGGGCCGTCAGTGACGGCCCGTTCGAGGTTGTCGAAGATCAGCCGGATGCCCTGGAGGGCCAGGCCGTCGGTGAAGTCGTTGGCGTAGACGGAGACGTAGGTCTCGATGCAGTGCGTCAGCGCGTCGAAGCCGGTGTCGGCGGTGACGTCCTTGGGCAGGTGGGTGGTCAGCGCGGGGTCGACGATGGCCACACTCGGGGTGAGGGCGTAGTCGGCCAGCGGGTACTTCTGGCCGGTGGCGGTGTCGGTGATCACCGCGAACGGGGTGACCTCGGCTCCGGTGCCGGAGGTCGTCGGAATGCACACCAGCTTCGCCTTCTCGCCCAGGTCGGGGAACGTGAAGGCGCGCTTGCGGATGTCGAAGAACTTCTCCTTCAGGTCCGCGAACTCGACCTCCGGGTGCTCGTACATCAGCCACATCACCTTGGCGGCGTCCATCGGTGAGCCGCCGCCGAGCGCCACGATGGTGTCGGGCCGGAAGCCGCGCATCAGCTCGGCGCCCTTGCGAACGGTGTCGATGCTCGGGTTGGGCTCGACGAAGTCGACGACCCGGACCTCGACGGGCTCGCGGCGGCGGTCCAGGACGTTGCGGATCCGCTCCAGGTGGCCGATCTCCACCATCGTCCGGTCGGTGACGACCACGACACGGTGGGCGTTCGGCATGCTGGCCAGGTACTTGACGCTGTTGCGCTCGAAGTAGATCTTCGGCGGCACCTTGAACCACTGCATGTTGGTGTTGCGCCGCCCGATCCGCTTGATGTTCAGCAGGTTCGGTGCCGAGACGTTCCCGGCCACCGAGTTGTGGCCGTAGGAGCCGCAGCCCAGCGTCAGTGAGGGGGTGAAGGCGTTGTAGACGTCGCCGATGCCGCCCTGCGAGCTGGGCGCGTTCCAGATGATCCGGCAGGCCTTGACCGCATGCCCGAACTCCTCGACGAACGCCGCGTCCTCGGTGTGCACCGCCGCCGAGTGCCCGAGCCCGTTGAACTCCACCATGGCCGCTGCCAGTTCGACGCCCTCGCGGCGTGAGGCGGCGGTCAGCACCGCCAGCACCGGGCACAGCTTCTCCCGGGTCAGCGGCTCGGCCGGCCCGACCCGCTCGACGTCCACCAGGATCACCGAGGTGTCGGCCGGCACCTCGAACCCGGCCGCCGCCGCGATCTCGGGGGCGCTTCGGCCCACCGCGTCGGCGTTCAGCCGCTCGCCCGCGCAGGAGGAGCCCCCGTCATCGGCGGGAAACAGGTGCCGCTCCAGCAGCACCTTCTCCTCGGCGCTCGCGTGGTGCGCCTTCAGCATGTGGAACTCGGCAAGCGCGGCGTCGCGGATCTCCGCGTCCAGGATGACGACCTGCTCGGAGGCGCAGATCATGCCGTTGTCGAAGGTCTTGGACAATACGATGTCGTTCACCGCCCGCTTGAGGTCGGCGGTCTTCTCCACATAGGCGGGGACGTTGCCGGCGCCGACGCCGAGGGCCGGCTTGCCGCAGGAGTACGCGGCGCGGACCATCGCGTTGCCGCCCGTCGCCAGGATGGTGGCCACGTCCGGGTGGTTCATCAGGGACCGGGTGGCCGCCATCGACGGCTCCTCGATCCACTGGATGCAGGACGGCGGCGCCCCGGCGGCCACTGCCGCCTCCCGTACGATCCGGGCCGCTTCCGCGGAGCAGTGCTGGGCGGCGGGGTGGAAGGCGAACACGATCGGGTTGCGGGTCTTGAGCGCCAGCAGGCACTTGAAGATCGTGGTGGAGGTCGGATTCGTGACCGGTGTGATGCCGGCGACCACACCGACCGGCTCGGCGATCTCCACGATCCCGTCGATCTCGTCCCGGCGCACCACACCGACGGTCTTCGTGCGGGCCATCACGTGGGTGACGTTCTCGCAGGCGAAGACGTTCTTGACGGCCTTGTCCTCGAACAGGCCGCGCCCGGTCTCCTCCACCGCGAGAGCGGCGAGGCCGGTGTGCCGGGCCAGCGCGGCCAGCGACGCCTTCTTGACGATGTGGTCGACCTGCTCCTGGGTGAAGTCGGCGTACTCCCGAAGGGCCGTCAGTGCGTCGGCGACCAGGGCGTCGACGGTGGTGGTGCTGGCCGGGGCGGGAGGGGCCGGTTCCTCGGGCTGCGGGCGGCGGGGCATGGCGGGACCACCTTTCGGTTCTTCCTGCGGGGTTCCTGCGCTGGCGGGAGTCGCTCGCGCTTGCACCTACAGCCTCCCTGGGCGGCGCCGCGCGGGGAGGCGGCCGTTGGGGTATGCCTACGGGCCGAAGGTCCCTCGTCCACGGGATGCCGGGGTCAGCACGCCCCGGGGCGGACGCGACGGTGGCCGTGGCAGGACCTGGGATCGGTCCTGCCACGGCCACCGTCGCGTTGTCGGTCAGTCGTGCGGTACCACCGCGACCGGGCTGTGCGTGTGGTGCGGTACCGCGTTGGCCACGGCTCCCAGCCCGGGCACGGCCGGCCGGATCAGCGGGGTCCGCCGGCCCACCACTACCAACGAAGCGCTGCGGGATGCCTCCACCAGTGCCTTCCCGGCCGGCCAGCCGGTCACCTCGCCCTCGACGCGTACCTCGGGGTGCTTCTCCCGCCAGGGTGCCAGCGCATCCTGGAGCCGGACCAGCGCAGCCGCCGCCAGGGCATCCGTGATCTGCGGGGGGTCTATCGGGGCAGCCGGCAGGTACCGCCCGGTTGGCAGGTGCCGCCTCTCCATCGCCCGCAGCTTCGCTCCCCGTTCGGCGGCCTGCTCGGCGCTGCGTCCTTGGCCGGCCCCCGCCGCTGCCGGACCTTCCCCGGCGTGCACGATCCGCAACGGCAGGCGGTGGCTTCGTGCGGCGAGGAAGGCGAAGAGCAGCGCCGCCTCGGCAGGTCGGCGGGCGTCCAGCCCCACCACCACCTGCTCACGCGGATGCGCGCCCGGGCGGTCCACCGGGAGCACCACCGTGGGACAACTGGCCCGGGCTGCGATGTGCAGCGCGGTGGAGCCGACCCGAAGCTCCGGGAAACCGCCGCTGCCGCGCGCCCCGAGCACCAGCAGCTCGGCGTCCTCCCCCGCAGCGACCAACGCAGAGGTGGCGACATCGTGGACCTCGTCGGTGTGCACCACCACCTGCGGGTGCCGTACCGCGAGGACGTGCCGGACCTCGTGGAGCAGATCACCGTTGGGCCGGGTCGGCCGGCTCCAGCTGGGGAGCAAGTGCGGCATCAGGGGCTGGGCTTGCAGGACGCGCAGCGGACGGTCGCGCAGCAGTGCCTCGCGTGCGGCCCAGTCGGCGGCCGCCAGGCTGGCTTCCGAGCCGTCGACCCCGACGGCGACGGGCAGGTCCATGGTGTTGGTCTCCTTCGGGTGGAGCGCCTTTCGGCCTGGGTCAGCTGCCCGGCTGCCAGTCGGTGATCTCGGGCAGGTCGGTGCCGTGTTCGCGGATCCAGTCGTGGTGGCGCAGGCGCTGGTCGGCCATCTGCTGACGCAGGGCGGCGGCGCGGACGGCGAGGCTCGGGACGCGGTCGATGACGTCCATGACCAGTCGGTAGCGGTCGAGGTCGTTGCGGACCACCATGTCGAAGGGCGTGGTGGTGGTTCCGGACTCCTTGTAGCCGCGCACGTGCAGGTGCGGGTGGACGGTGCGGCGGTAGGCGAGGCGGTGGATCAGCCACGGGTAGCCGTGGTAGGCGAAGACCACCGGCTTGTCCCGGGTGAACAGGGCGTCGAACTCGGCGTCGGGCATGCCGTGCGGGTGCTCCCCGGCGGGCATCAGCCGGGCCAGGTCGACCACGTTCACCACGCGCACCCGCAGCTTGGGCAGGTGCCGGCGCAGCAGCTCCGCGGCGGCGATCACCTCCTGGGTCGGCACGTCACCCGCGCAGGCGAGCACGACGTCCGGCTCACCCGTGCCGTCGTCGGTGCCGGCCCACTCCCAGATGCCCGCCCCGCGTGCGCAGTGCGCTCGCGCCTGGTCCAGGGTGAGCCAGTCGAAGCAGGGCTGCTTGCCGGCCACCACCACGTTGACGTAGTCGCGGCTGCGCAGGACATGGTCGGCGACCGCGAGCAGGGTGTTGGCATCCGGCGGGAAGTAGACCCGCACGGCCTCGGGGCTCTTGTTGAGGACGTGGTCGACGAAGCCCGGGTCCTGGTGGGAGAAGCCGTTGTGGTCCTGGCGCCAGACGTGCGAGGTGAGCAGGTAGTTGAGCGAGGCGATCGGTGCGCGCCAAGGAATCCGCCGGGTGGTGCGCAGCCACTTGATGTGCTGGTTGACCATCGAGTCGACGATGTGGACGAACGCCTCGTAGCAGGAGAACAGCCCGTGGCGGCCGGTCAGCAGGTAGCCCTCCAGCCAGCCCTGGCAGGTGTGTTCGGAGAGGATCTCCATCACCCGGCCGTCGTGGGCGAGGTGTTCGTCGGTGTCCAGCACCTGGGCCTGCCATGCCTTGCCGGTGGCGGAGTAGACGGCCTGGAGGCGGTTGGAGGCGGTCTCGTCCGGTCCGACGATCCGGAAGTCGCGACGCTCGGCGGTGTCCGCCATCACCTGTTCGAGCAGGTCTCCGAGGACCCGGGTGGGCTCGTGCAGGGTGGCACCGGGCTTGCCTACCGGGACCGCGTACCGGTCCAGCTCCGGCAGCGGCAGGTCGCGCAGCAGCAGGCCGCCGTTGGCGTGCGGGTTCGCCCCGAGCCGGCACTCGCCCGGCGGGACGCAGGCGAGGACCTGCCCGGTGGGGCGGCCGTGTTCGTCGAAGAGCTCCTCGGGCCGGTAGGAGCGCAGCCAGGCCTCCAGCTGGGCGAGGTGCGCCGGATTGTCGCGGACCTGGTCCAATGGCACCTGGTGGGCACGCCAGGTACCCTCCACCGGTACGCCGTCCACCGCGGCCGGGCCGGTCCACCCCTTGGGCGTGCGCAGCACGATCACCGGCCAGTCGGGCCGGTCGGTGGCGCCGTCCCGGCGCGCGGCGCGCTGGATGGCTGCGATCCGGTTGACCGCGCTGTCCATGGCGGCGGCCATCGCCCGGTGGACGGTCGACGGGTCGTCGCCGGTGACGTACAGCGGATCGTGTCCGTAGCCGCGCAGCAGGGCGTCCAGCTCGTCCGCGGGGACACGGGCGAGCACCGCGGGGTTCGCGATCTTGTACCCGTTGAGGTGCAGGATCGGCAGCACGGCACCGTCGTGCACCGGATCGAGGAACTTGTTGCCGTGCCAGGAGGCGGCCAGCGGCCCGGTCTCCGCCTCGCCGTCGCCGATCACGCAGGCGACGAGCAGACCGGGGTTGTCCAGCGCCGCGCCGTAGGCGTGCGAGAGGCCGTAGCCCAGCTCGCCGCCCTCGTGGATCGAGCCGGGCGTCTCGGGCGCCACATGGCTGGGGACCCCGCCGGGGAAGGAGAACTGCCGGAACAGCTTCGCCATGCCTTCGGCGTCCCGGGTGATGTCCGGGTAGGTCTCGGTGTAGCTGCCCTCCAGCCAGGAGTTGGCCAGCACCGCCGGGCCGCCGTGGCCCGGACCCCAGACACAAACGGCCTCCAGGTCGCGCTGCCGGATCACCCGGTTCAGATGGGTGTGCACAAGGTTCAGCCCGGGCGAAGTGCCCCAGTGGCCGAGCAGGCGCGGCTTGATGTGCTCGGAACGCAGCGGCTCGCGCAGCAGCGGGTTGCCCATCAAGTAGATCTGACCGGCCGCCAGGTAGTTGGCGGCACGCCAGTGGGCATCGAGTGCCCCCAGCTCGTCCTCGGACAGATCTACGGGCGTCGAAGCGGCGGTCACGGACATGACTGCGGTCTCCTCGGGGATCGGTCGGCTGGTCCAGCCGCTGGTGGCAGGCTGTGCCCATAGTCACGCTTCGCAGCCGTCCGGGTACAGGGCCGATCGGACCACACCGCGCTGCACGGCACCGGGACCCGTGACTCAGGAGGACGTCGTCCTTACCGTCGAGCACTCCGTACGCGGCGCCATGCACGCCCTCTACAGCGGCTCGGCCTCGACCTGCCCGTCCCGCCCGCGGTCCACCACGCCCTTGCCGAACCCGCCACAGCCCTGCGGGCCCTGCGAACCGCCTTCGGCTGAAGGCCAGGGCAGAGCCGGCGCCCGGTGCGGGACCTTCGGGCCGTTCACCGGGCGCCGGTCGGCCCTGGCCGGGAAACCCGGGCCCGCGAAGACTTGCCCGACACGATCACCGAACCCCGGCTCATCCCGGAGAGGACATCTCATGACCGATCACCTGCTCGCCGCCATCGACGGCTCGGTGGAAGGCATCGCCGCCGCCCGCTGGGCAGCCGACGAAGCCACCCGCTACGGCCTGCCGCTGCGCCTGGTCCACGCCCAGACCTGGCTCGACGGCCTCCACGCCGACTCGGGCCAGCCCACCGACGTCCGCGCCCTCACCACGCGCATGCTCGCCGACGCCAAGCGAGCGGTGGAGGACACGCATCCTGGCCTGGAGATCCGCGCCGAGTCGATCGGGGGCGGCGAGCCCGTCGAGGTGCTGGTCGACGCGGCCTCCGGCGCCCGCATGCTGGCCCTCGGTTCCCGCGGGCTCGGCGGCTTCGGCGGACTCATGGTCGGCTCCATCGGCCTGGCCGTCACCGCCCGCAGCGAGGTCCCGACCGTGCTGGTCCGCTCCGGCGGGACCGACTGCCGCCCAGGGCCCGACGGACCCGAGGTCGTCCTCGGCGTAGACACCCGCGACGCCGCCGCAGACGTCATCGACTTCGCGTTCCGTGCGGCCGCGCGGCGCGGGGCGGTGCTGCGCGCTGTGCACGGCTGGACGCCGCCGCCGGTCTGGGGCTATGCCGGCTGGGCGGCTCCACAGCCCGAGGCCGAGCAGTTCCGGGCGATCGAGGACGAACTCCTCACGCTGGCGATGACCGGCTGGCAGGAGAAGTACCCCGGTGTCACGGTGATCCAGGACAGTCGGACCGGCAGCGGCGCCGCGGCGCTCGTCGACGTCGGCGCTGGCGCGGACCTCGTCGTGGTGGGCCGCCGACGCCGCCCGCACCACCACGCCGGCCTGCGGCTCGGGCCGACCGCCCACGCCGTCCTCCACCACGCACAGGCACCGGTCGCCGTCGTCCCGCACGACTGACCCACCCACCGCGTCGAGGGTGGTGGACCCCGGCACGCCAGGCGTCCACCGCCCTCTTCGCGCGCCCCGGCTCACGCGTCGAACCTCCGGCCGAGTTCGCCGGACCCGGCGCCTGGCGCGAGCTGCCCGGATCGGCGCCGATCGTGGGCGGACACCCGGCATCGGCGCTCACTGCGCCTGGGACTCCGGACAGGTGGTCCGTCGTCCGGTAGGACGGCTGCCGCGCCATCCGATCGAACTCTCGCCTTCCGTGCCGGCGTCCGGCGGACACCGGCTGAGCTGCCTGCCGGAGTACTAGCGGGCGTCGGCGATCACTGCCGGGGTGGCACCGAGCCACCAGGTGGGGTTGGCGGTGCCGTCGGTGGTGCGGCCGTCACTGTGGACGTAGTGCCGCACGTCGCGGCCCGGCTCGGCGTACTCGCCGTTCAGGGCGCGCTCGACCCATTCGGCGCCGAACCGGAAGACCTCGGCGGCGATGCCGCCCAGCGGGTGGAACTCGTTCTCGTAGACGCGCATCTCCTTGGGGGCACGGACCCGCTCGTAGTTGGCCAGCGCCTGCTCCAGCACGGTGAGTTCGTCGAACTCGCCGATGCCGTACACGACCGGGCAGGTAATCTCCCGGACCAGGTCGCCCAGCGGCATCCGGGCGACCAACTCGGTGTCGAAGGCGTCCTCGTCGGTGTAGCCGGCCATGAACATGTAGTTGTTCTTGAAGGTGGGCTGGGCGCGCTCGAAGATGGTGGTGAAGTCGCCGGTGACGGCTTCGAAGGCGGCCAGCGCGGCGAGGCGGTGGTCGGTGGCGGCGGCGCGGGAGCCCCAGTAGCCGCTCATCGAGATGCCGAACATGCCGATCCGGGCCGCGTCGACCTCCGGCAGCGAGGCCAGGTGGTCGATGTAGCGGCTGATGGCGCGCTCGTAGTTGGTGAGGTCGACGGTCAGCCCGTTGGCCCGGCTCTCGCCCTGGCCGGGGCCCTCGATGGACAGTGCCACGATGCCGCGAGAGGTGTAGTACCGCTCCGCCGCGTAGATGTAGTCCTCCTTGATCATGTTCATCCCCGGGCCGAGGATCACCGCGGGGGCGTTCCTGACGTCTCCGGCCGGCAGGTGGAGGAGGGCGAAGATCTGCTTGCCCTCGAAGTCGAGGACGACGCGTCGTACCCGATTGTCACGCAGTACGCCCAAGTGCTCGACGCAGTGATTGGCGTGCTCGCGGAAGGCGAGCTTGCGCGGGTCGTTGGCGTCGAAGATCGAGTACTGGGCGCGGCCCCACATCACCGCGGCGCGCACGTAGAGGTCGGCGGCGGTCTGGGCGAAGCCGCCGCGCTCGTGGTGGGCGGCGCGCTCCTCGGCCTGCCCAGCGATGGTGGCCCAGGCCTTGGGGAGCATCACGCCGCTCCGCACCAGGTCGAAGACCTTGTCGAAGTCGGTGTGGTCGTGGCCGAGTTGCTCCAGGGTGCCCTTCGCCTGGGGGTGCAGGGCGTCGAAGCCGCCCTGGGCGAGGGCGATGTCCAGGGCCCAGCTCTGGCCGGTGGATCGTACGGTCATGACAGACGTCCTCACGTGAAGGGGGTGCCAGGTGTTCCGTTCGGCAACACCTAAGTACTTAATCAATAAGTACTTAGGCTAAGCTGGATGTCAACCCGCCCACCGATCAGCGACACGGAGACCCTCCGATGCCCGATCCAACCCGCGACGCTGCCCTCGACCGGCTCGCCCGCGCCGCCTACAGCCTCAGCGCCGCCGACTCCCGCCTGCGCGGACGCGCCACCCGCACCCCGGGCGCCCTCTCCCTCACCCACGCGCGAGCGCTACGCGTCCTGGCCGACACCGGCCCGCTGCCGATCGGCCGGCTGGCCGCCGCCACCGAGACCACCGGCGCGGCCACCACCCAACTGGTCAACGGCCTCGCCGCGGCCGGCTACGTCACCCGTGAACGCCCCGCGGACGACAAGAGGTCCGTCCTGGTCACCCTCACCGACACCGGCCGACGCCGCCACCACGAACGCCAGACCGCCCTGGCCCAGGCACTCGACGCCGCACTCGCACGCCACGAAACCACCGCCCTGGACACCGCGACCGACGTCCTGCGGCAACTCGCCGCCATCTACGACCAGCTCTGAGCGGGCGCCTGGTCCGGTGGACCTTCCGTCCGGGCCCGCGTCCCCACCGTGCACCCGGGCCACCACGACCCGTACGTCCTGGCCCAGGCCCTGCAGACCATGCGCCGACGCTGACCTCCGCGACCACGCCTGGCTCCGCCGACTCCAACCGGCTCCACCGGCCCGACAATCCGGTCCGGGGGATGGCAAGGGGCCGTTCGGCCCTGTGCCGCCCCCAAGGCAGCTGGCAGACTGCGCTCAGGTTCGACCCGACCGCCGCAGGGCGGGCCCTTGGATATGGAGCGGTGATGGCGGACAGCTCGGTGACCGGTGTGAGCAGCCCGGTGAAGGTGTTCCTCCTTGACGACCACGAGGTGGTCCGCCGGGGCGTCCACGACCTCCTGGACGCCGAGCCCGACCTGACCGTGGTCGGCGAGGCCGCGACCGCCGAGCAGGCGATTGCCCGCGTTCCGGCGCTTCGTCCGGACGTCGCGATCCTGGACATGCGGCTTCCCGACGGCGACGGTGTGAGCGTCTGCCGGGAACTGCGCTCGCGGATGCCCGACCTGGCCTGCCTGATGCTCACGTCCTTCGACGACGAGGAAGCCCTGCTCGACTCCATCATGGCCGGTGCCGCCGGATACGTCCTCAAGCAGATCAGCGGCACCGACCTGGTCTCCGCCGTGCGCACGGTCGCCTCCGGGCAGTCCATGCTGGACCCGGGCGCCGCCACCCGGTTGATGGCCCGGCTGCGCGGCGACGCGAGTCCGCACGCTCCGGCCTTTCCCGAACTCACCGACCGTGAAAGGGAGATCCTCGCCCTGATCGGCGAGGGCCTGACCAACCGCCAGATCGGCGAACGGCTCTATCTCGCGGAGAAGACCGTGAAGAACCACATCTCCCGACTGCTGGCCAAGCTCGGTGTCGAGCGGCGCGTGCAGGCAGCCGTCATCGCCACCCAGGCCCTGGCCGCCCACGACCACGCACCCGGCCGTCCCGGGCGGTGAGCCCCGGGGCCCGCGGTGGGCGCGATGACCGCCCCCCTCCGGGACCACCTGACGGCCTTCAGGGACGTTCGACCCCTCACCCGGGCACGGATCCAAGGCGACCATCAATCCCATGAAGCCAGATCAGATCCCACCGACCGATCACACGGCACTGGACGAGCAGCAGTGCATGAAGCTGCTGGCCACAGTGCCGGTCGGCCGCATCGTCTACACCGTGCGCGCGCTGCCCGCCGTGATGCCGGCCCGCTACCACCTCGGCGAGGACGGAAGCGTGCTGCTGCGCGCCGCCGCGAAGTCCGAACTGGTGCGCGCCGTGTCCGGCGCGCTGGTGGCCTTCGAGGCAGGCGAGGTCAGCGGGTCGGACGGCAGTGGCTGGAGTGTCACTGTCCTGGGCCAGGCAGAGGTCGCAGCGGTTCCGCAGCAGCACGACACCTGGCTCAGACTACCCGGCCAGGTGTCCATCCGGATCCGCCCGGAGCTCGTCACCGGCCGCGTGCTGCCAGCCGCCCCGACCGGCCGGATCTGACCACCGGTGCCACGCCGACTCGATCCGCGCCGACGGGCGATCGTTCTCAGGGCCCGAGCGGTGCCGACCAGACCAGCCGCGTCCCGCCGTCCGGCGGGCTCGCCAGCTCCAGCTCACCCCCGAGGCCGTCGGCTCGCTCCGCGAGGTTGCGCAGGCCGCTGCGCCGCCCCTGCTCCGGGATGCCCACGCCGTCGTCCTGCACCGTCAGAACGACCTTGACCCCCGTCGCCTGCAGCAGCACCTCGACCCGTCCCGCCTGTGCGTGCCGGGCCGCGTTGCTCAACGCCTCGCCCAGCACCGCGACCACGTGGTCGGCCACCGCGGCGGGGACGTCGGTGTCCAGCAGGCCCTCCATGCTCAGCCTCGGCGCGAAGCCCAGCGCCGCCTGCGCCTCCTCCACCGCCTTCACCACCCTGGCCCGCAAGCCGTTGCCCGACGCCTCGTCCCGGGCCCGTAGCCCGAAGATCGTCGACCGGATGATCTTGATCGTCTCGTCCAGGTCTCCCACCGCACGCAGCACCCGGTCCGAGGCCCCGGGGTGCTCGATGAAGCGGGCCGCGCTCTGCAACGTCATCCCGGTCGCGAACAGCCGCTGGATCGCCAGGTCGTGCAGGTCCCGGGCGATCCGGTCCCGGTCCTCCAGCATCGCCAGCTGCTCAGCGTCACGGCGCCGGTTCGCCAGCTCCAGGCCCAGCGCGGCCTGGTCGGCGAACCCGAGCAGCGGACCGACCTCCCGCTCGGTGAACACGGCCTCCCCCACTCCACGAGCCAGCAGCAGGACCGCGTCGATGTGGCCCTCGGCCCGCCCCAGCGGCACCGCCACCGCCGGCCCCAGTCCCTCGGACCGCCGCGGATCACCCGCCAGACGCGGATCGGTGGCCAGATCCGCGGTACTGACCCGGGCACCCTCCGTCCAGGCCGCCCCGGAGAGTGTGCCCTCCCGCGGCACCACCAGGCCCATCCGCTTGGGCGCGCTGCCCCCACACGCGAACTCCACCCTCAGCGTCTCACCGCCGGCCAGCGGCACGACGATGTCCGCCAGCTCGGCGCCCGTGATCTCCCGCGCCCTCTGCGCGATCAACTCCACCACCTGGGAATGCGAACTGCCCGACAGGAGGCTGCGGGTGACCTCCGCACTCGCACTCAACCACCGCTGCTGACGCTGCGCCTCCTCGTACAGCCGCGCGTTGTCGATCGCTACCCCGGCCGCCACCGCCAGCGTCGCGATCACCGACTCGTCGTCGGCGTCGAAATCCTCACCACCGTGCTTGTCAGTCAGGTACAGATTCCCGAACACCTCCTCACGCACCCGCACCGGCACCCCTAGGAATGTCCGCATCGGCGGATGGTTGGCCGGGAACCCGTACGACGCGCCGTGCTGCGAGAGGTCGCCAAGCCGCAGCGCCTCAGGGTGGCTGATCAGCTCGCCCAGCAGGCCCTTGCCGGTCGGGTAGGGACCGATCCCGGCGATTTCCTCCTCCGCCATCCCGACCGTCAGAAACTGCGACAGCGACTCCCCATCCGGACCGATCACCCCCAACGCCGCGTAACGGGCATCCACCAGCACGGCGGCAGCCTCCACGATCCGCCGCAGCACCTGCGTCAGATCCAGTTCCCGCCCGACCGACAGCACGGCTTCCAGAAGGCTGTGCACCCGGTCCCGCGTCCCCCGGGCCGCATCGATCCGCGCCTGCAGCTCCTCCAGCAGTTCATCGAGCCGCAGCTGCGGAATCCGCGAGCGCGCCACATCGTCCCCGCCCACGCCGGCCTCCTCTGGTCCCGGTACGCGCCCGGCAGCGGTACCCGCGAGCGATTCTCGCAGACGCGACGAAGGACGGTGAGGCCCACGAGGACGGCTCGCAACGGGACCACACTCGATCACCGAGCCGACGCCTGCCGGCACCTGCCCGCCTTTCTCGTCGGAGGGCGCGTCGACCGTTGAGTGCCGCCGGAGGCTCGGGGCCCACGCGGGCGAGAGCCCCACCGACTACGACCAGCTACCGCGCAGCGCAGCCGTCCCCCTCCACTGGACGGGAGGCGCCACCGCCTGCCGCCAGCACCGCCTCGAGGACCCGCCGGTGCAGCACCTCGACAGTCCTGCGCAGCCGGTGGCCCGGTGCCGGCTTCGGTCAGGCGCCCGATGACCTTCCCCGGCCGGGCGGCCGTGACTCAGGTGGCGTCGCCCCCCAGGCCCGAGCCGGAACGCCGCTCGCCGTGGGGTCTCGGCGGGCGCTCGGGACCGAGGGCGGCATCTCAGCGGACGGCCACCGTGGCGGCGAAGGGCCCGTCCAGGGCGGCCCACTGCAGGAGCAGGATGGTCTTGCCATCGGTGATGCGCCCGTCGCGGACCATGGCGAGGGCTTCGGTGAAAGGCAGTTCGAGCACTTCGATGTCCTCGCCGTCCTCCTCGAGTCCACCGCCTTCCGTCGTGCGGTCGGCAGGGGTGTAGGGGGCGGCGAAGAAGTGCAGGCGCTCGGTGACGGAGCCGGGGCTCATGTAGGCGTCGAGGATGTGGGTGATCGGTCCGAGCGTGATGCCGAGCTCCTCCGCGCTCTCGCGCCGGATGGCGGCGAGCGGGTCGTCGCCATCGAGCAGCCCGGCCGCGGCCTCGACGAGCATGCCGTCCGGATGGTCGTTGACGTAGGCCGGGTAGCGGAACTGGCGGGTGAGCAGCACCCGGCCGCGGCCGGCGTCGTAGGGCAGGACGACCGCGCCGTTGCCGCGGTCGTAGGTCTCCCGCTGCTGGGTGCTCCAGCGCCCGTCGCGGCGCCGGTAGTCGAAGGTGGTGCGGCGCAGGACGTGCCAGCCCTGGGAGGTGAGCTCTACGTCGCGGACCACGACGTCGGGATTGCGGTCCAGGTCCCGGCCGGCGCGGTCCAGGCCGGTGCGGCCGCGGTGGTCGGGAGTGTCGGTCCCGGGGCCGGGGGTCACGCGGTCTCCCGCGGGGTGCGGTGCGGGATCTCGTCCACGTGGTGGTAGACGGGCAGGCCGCGGCGGCGGGCGACGGCGACGTCCTGGTCGGCTCCGGTGGAGTCGCCGGGGAGGCGGAGTACGGCGTCGCAGTGGGTGAGCAGGCGCTCGGCGGTCGGGTAGAGGACCTGGTCGGCGAGGGGATCGGTGAGGCCCGAACCCGCGGAGCGCAGCACGGGCAGGGCGATCCATTCCCCGATGACCGGGACGTGGCCGGCGGCGAAGACCGGCCACGCCGCCTCTTCGAGGCGGGCGAGGTTCGCCGCCATGGCCTGGGGGTCGCCGTCCGTTCCGGAGCGGTACGGACCGGCGATGAGGACGAGCATCGGCTTTTCGGTCATGGCACGGTACGATACACGCAGAAACGTGCAAGAACAGGAGAGAATACGGATGCTGGCTGCCGAGAGACGCGACCACCTGTTGGACCTGCTCGCCCGCGACGGCAAGATCGTCGCCAAGGAGGTCGCCGCCGGTTTGGGCATCTCCGAGGACAGCGTCCGCCGCGACCTGAGGGACCTCGCCGCCGAAGGACTGTGCCAGCGCGTCTACGGCGGGGCTCTGCCCGTCTCCCCCGCCGTCGCGGACTACGCCGCCCGCCGGACCCTCTCCCCCGATGGGAAGCGGCAGATCGCCGCAGTCGCCGCCGCACTCGTGCAGCCTGGCAGCGCCCTGATCCTGGACGGCGGTACCACCGCCCTCGCCGTCGCCCACGCCCTCCCACCGGACCTGGCCTGCACTGTGATCACCCACAGCCCGACCATCGCGGCCGCACTGCTCGACCACCCCCAGGCCGACGTGTTCCTCCTCGGCGGCCGCCTCTTCAAGCACTCGGCGGTCACCTGCGGCGCCGCGGCGGTCGAGGCCGCCCAGAACGTCTCCGCCGAGCTGTGCCTTCTCGGCGTCACCGGCGTCCACCCCGAAGCCGGACTGACCACGGGTGATGCGGAGGAGGCGGCGATGAAGCGCGCCCTGGCCGCACGAGGCGCGGACACCTACATCCTGGCCTCCGCCGAGAAGATCGGCACGGCCTCCCGGTTCCGCGTCCTTCCCTGGGAGGCCGTCAGCGGACTGATCACCGACGCCGACCCCAGCCACCCGGTCCTCGAACAACTCGCGGCGCACGGCGTGGAGATCCTGGCAGCCGGCTGACAGCAACAGCGAACGCGGTACCACACGGGAGCAAGCACCCGGGGGCGGACGGGCCGGCCGAGGTGACGGGGAGCTGTCCAGCCGCTCCGCCGGTACACGGCGCGGCTCCCCCCCCCGCCGCGAGAGCGGCGGGGGGGAGCCGCGCCGTGGTGGGTCAGAGCGTGTCGCGGTAGCCGCCGGAGGCGGTGCCGCGCTTCTCGATGAAGTGCTTGAACCGCTTGAGGTCGCCCTTGACCTGCCGGTCGAGCATGCCGGTCATGTCGGCGGCCTTCTCGGCCATACCGCCGGGCTGGAAGTCCATCTCCATCATCACCCGGGTATGGGTCGCGTCGATCGGCTCGAAGCGCACCATGCCCGTCTGCCGCACGTCACCACTGGTGGTACGCCACGCCACGTGGTCGTCCGGGACCTGGTCGACGATCTCGGTGTCGAACTCCCGGGACACACCGGCGATCTTCGTCTTCCAGTGGTTGTGCCGCTCGTCGAGCTGGGTGATCTCCTCGACGCCCTCCATGAACATCGGGAACTGCTCGAACTGCGTCCACTGGTTGTACGCCGTGCTGACCGGCACATCGACGTCGATCTGCTCCTGCACCTTGCTCATCGCTGCTCACTCGCCTTCGCATCGCTTCGCGGTCGGACAAGCGCCTGCCCCGACCGCCGGCCGGTATGCCCGGCCCCTACCGATTCCGCCGCACTCCGGACGAACCGGCAACAGCCACCACCCATTCGAGGACCGATCCGCCCAGGCCACCGCTCTCCGCCCACCACCCGGCGCACGCGGATCGACCGAGGAAGACCTGGTCGGCGCCGGTGACCTCCACGACGCGGGCGACCCGGGCCGAGGGCCGGGCGAGGTGCACCAGGACGCCCCGGCATCCGGCTTCGATCCAGGCACCGGGGCAGGGCGTCGAGCCGGCGGGGTTCATGAAGGTCGCAGCGCCGCGCACCACCCGACCTGGCTGGAGATCGTCCGGCCCTTGCTCGACCTGTTGGCACGGATGACGATGCTCCCCCTCGCCGGCGAGGCGCCGGCCGCACCGCGAGGGTGTTGCGGAGGGCTGCGTCCAGTCGGGGGATCTGGTCGAGGTCCAGATCGCCGGCGCACCGTCCACGGCTGGCGGCGTGAGGAGGCGATCAAGCCCTGGCAGCACCGCTCCCGGATCCTCATCACCGGCCCCGCCTCCCGTGCCAAAGCCGCTCGCGTGCTGGACCAGACCCGGCCGGGCCCGGGACGACGCGAGCGCGACGTCGACCGGCAGGGCGAAGGGCAGCTCGGGGCCCACCCGTCCTCCTGCGCCGGGGCCCTGGGCCGGTGCCGAGGAAGCAGGTGAGGGCCTCGGGATGGACTGTGGGCCGCTCTCGGTCGATGCGCTCCAGGGAGCGGGCGCCCCACGGGTTCCAGGGCGCGGTTCGCCCGCAGGCGTCGCGGATCGTCGTCGCGGTCTCGGCGACGGTCACCCGCCGAGGTCACGGTCCCGACGGCAGGCTCGCCCGGACAGCGGTCGAAGCTCGCGTGCGCCGGCGTTCCCACGATCTCGGCCGTCACGAGCCTCCCGATATCTCGGCGGTGCTCCCCCCACCCACCTGACACAAGCGCCCCGAAGGCTCGGTTCCGCCGGCTGCGGCCGGCCTCCCTCTCCCCGGAGGTCCCCCCCTGCGGGGGAGCCGCCGGACGAAGATCATCCTCGCGCGTGATCCCGCCACGCCACGGCCGTGCCAGGCTCACCGCATGCACTACGTCGTACACCGGATAGCCGCCGAGGAATGGCGGGAGCTCCGCGAGATCACACTGGAGGCGCTGCGGGACTCCCCCGGCGCCTTCAACCTCTCCTACGCCGACACCGCCGCCCACCCCGGTGCCTACTGGCAGCAACAGGCCACCGCGGAGGCTGCCGGGCAACGTGCCACCCTCACGGCCCGTGACGCGAGCGGGAACTGGGTGGGAACGGCCGGCATCGAGCCCGTCCCCGACGTCCCGGACACCGTCGGCGTAGTCGAGCCGGCGTTCGTCGCTGCCAGGGGCGTAGGAGGACGAGACAGACCCCTCTTCGCCGAGAGCGGCGGTGATCTCCTCCAGGGTCATTGCGAAATGCAGCGGTCCCACCCCGACGTACGGAGTGAACGTCCACTCATCGCGTTCCTCGCCTCCGGCGATCTGCCACGGGCCCCGATACCCCGGAGCGGCAAAGGGGATGTCTCGGACAGGCGCGCCTTTCAGTGCGCCGCCGGCCGGGCGGCATCGGACATCCGCTCGGCGGTCACCGGCGCCACGGCGCGGGCGCTGCGGAGGGCGTCGAGTGCCTCGCCCCATTCGCGGTGGGTGCGGGGCCGGCCGCGATCACCGAGGGCGGCGGACCAGGCCGGCTGCACCGGCCGACGCGAGTGATCAGTTGGTTCTGATGTCCGGGATGGCGGTCGGGGCCGGCACGGGCTCCAGGGTGAAGCTCTGCCCGGCGGGAGGGTCTGCGCAGGGGAGCTGGCGTGCGAGGACGCCCGGGGTGCCGATATCGCCCGGGATGGTCACGCAGGCGTTGCTGTGGACCAGCTGGATGAGGTAGCTACCGGCGCCTCCCGGCGACGCTCTCAGCCGGAACCGTTCCGCGGTACCCCGCCGGCCGCAGTAGTCGTTCATCAGACGGGCGCCGTCGGCGAGGAGCGCGGCCTCCACTCCCAGGCAGCCGTGACCCATCACCGGATGGAGGGAGCGGATCGTGTACTGGCCGCCGCCGGCCGGCTCGAAGACGTAGGTGGGCACGTTGCCCGGGCACGCGAACTGCCCTACCTCCCCACCGCTTTCGTGCGTGGTCGACTCCCCCAGGCAGAGTCCGGAGCCCACCGGCCGGATCAGATACGCGCCCGCCGCGACCAGTGCCCGTTCCTGGGCGCCGGAGGGGGGAGCGGGCACGGCGGGGCGGTGCGCACGGTCGTGGAGGAAGGCCGCCCCGCCCGCCACGGCGGCCGCCAGCGCCAGGACCACCACGATCGGAGTAGCGCTGCGCAGCCGCCGGCGGGAGGGCGCGGGCGGTGCGGTCCGCGGGGCGCCGGGCAGCGTCTGCGGGGCGGGTGGGCCGGCCTCGGCGGGGACGCCGGGCCCCGGGTGGGTGGCCTCGTGGGCCAGCCGCTCGCGTGCCGCGAGCCACACGGCCGGGTCCTCGCCGACTCCGCACGCCCGGACGAAGGCGTCGAGCAGTTCCGGTCGCGGCAGCAGGTCGTGGCGGAGCGCCTCGGCGATCGTGCTGCGCGGGAGCACGGCCCCGACCTCGGCAGCGCGGCGTTCCAGCGCCCTGTAGGTCAGCCCGGACCGTTGCCGAAGCTGTCGAAGATACGCGACGAACTCGGCCGTATCCCGCGCCAGGGAGGGATTCGGTGGCAAGGGTTGGGAACTCATGCCCCGATCCTGGCGGAGCAGTCCGCGGCCAACCACGTTGATTCAAGACGTTGTTGGCCAGGACGAGGGCAGCGGTGCGGCCGGCGCCGTTGTCCAGCAGTCCGGGAGGTTCGGCTGGTCAGACCGAGTCCGGCGTGTCCGACCGTTCCACCGGACCGCCCAGGACCGTCCAGGACCGTCCAGGACCGTCCGGGACCGTCCAGGACAGCCCCGGACACCTCGGGAACCTTGCCCGGCCGTGACCGCGGCGGCAAGGGTGAGGGCTCGCCGGGCCGGTCGGCTCGGCGACCCGCTCACGAGGAGTTCGCTTCATGACATCCCGTCTCCGAAAGACCGCGCTCGCCGTCGGGCTGACGGCCGTGGCCTCGCTCTCGTTCCCGGCCGTGTCGGCGGCCGCGGCGCCGTCGTCGTCCGACCTCGCCGCCGTCACCTGCGGCAACGCGAACTGGCCGCACAGCAACCTGGACCCGGGTTCGGGCACGATCTCGGCGAGCAGTGCTCCGGTGCGGACCGGCCCGTACGGAGCGTGCACCCTGGTCGGCTCGTACTCCCAGGGCCTCCGGGTGGACTACGACTGCTACTCCGTCAACGACTACGGAAACACCTGGACCTACGTCCGGGGCCCGGCCGGCAGCGGCTGGATCTACGACGCCAACCTGAGCAACGGCGGCTCCACCGTTCGCTGCTGACCAGACCGAACGCAGCGGCCGGCCCGGGCGGGGGCACCGGAGGTGCTGGGCCGGTCACGCGCCCGCGGGCGCCCTCCCGGGCGTGGATCGGCTGCCGGTCGGCCGCCCGCGCCAGCCGGGCCCCTGCTTGGCCGCAGTGGAATCCTTCCGTCCGGCGGGTACGTCGGGCGAACACTTCTGTTGGCTTCCCACCCGACTGCGTACCGCGGGACCCGCAGGCGGGTCGGCCAGCCGGTGGCGGCGAGGCCTCCGCGACCGTCTCGCGGTGGTCGGCACCTCCGGGTGGACCACCGCTAGGAGACCGGGATCGGGTCTCGCCAGATGTCCATCGGGACGGCGCGGACCGCGCGGCCGTCCGAGCCCAGGATCCGTCCCATCCTCTTCACGGTGCGCAGTGACACGCGGCGCTCGGCCACTCGCAGGTCGGGGAACCTGCGGGCGAGAGCGGCCTCCAGTCGCTGGACGTCGGCGAGGGAGCGCTGCCAGACGGAGAGGATGAGGTTGTGCCGGCCGGTGACGGCTACGCACAGCCGGATCTCGGGGAGCCTGGCGAGTTGGGGGCCGACCTCGTCGAGCCGGTCCGGAGGGATGTCGGCCCGGAAGGTCGCCAGGACCGGTCGGCCGGCGTCTCCGGCGGCGATCTCGCAGCGGAAGCGGATCGCGTCGGAGGCGGCCAGCCGGTCGAGGCGGCGGCGCAGCGTGGACGGGCTGAGCCCGGTGGCGGCGGCCAGCTCGGCTTGGCCGAGGCGGCCGTCAGTGCCCAGCCTGATGAGCAACTGCCGGTCTTCGTGGCGGATTTCGGCCCGTACTGGGGAGGACGTCCCATAGCCCGTCGGGTGGTCGTCGTGGAGTTCCAGGCGCTGGGCGGGGTCCAGTGAGTCCAGTCGCCACCGGATCCCCTCGGCGTAGAAGCCGGTCGCCAGGTGGGTGCGGACGGCGGTGATCCCCGGGAGCCTGCCCAACCGTTCGGCGGTGTACCGGGAGACCGTCGCCAGGTCGGTGAAGGCCGCGGCGATGACGAGGTCGCAGCCCTGGGAGAGGTGTTCGACGCTCATCACGTGCGGGTCCTCGGCCAGCTCGTCGGCGATCTGCCGAATCCGGTCGGGAGCGCAGTCGACGTCGAGGTACGCGACACAGCCAGGGTCCTCGGGGTGGGGCAGGCCGTAGGCGGTCACCCAGGCGATCCCGGCCTCCGAGAGCCGTCGCCAGCGGCGCGCGGCGGTGACCGGGCTGATCCCGAGAGTCTGGCCGAGCAGCGACCAGGGTGCCCGGGGCCGCAGCTGCATCGCGTTCACCAGAGCGAGATCCAACTCGTCCACTGTCACATCGGGGCCGGTCACCGTCGACTGCCGGTTGGTTCGTTCATCGAAGGGCCTCTTCATGGCGTGATCCTGCGAAATCGCGGGAATCCCCCGCTGCGGGCTCCAGAATCGCGGAACAAGATCGCTCCGCACAAGTTCCCGCCCCCGCGGGCCCGATGGAGGTACCTGTGTCCATACACGACGACGCCCTGGCTCTGGCTCCCGACCTGGTCCGGCTCCGCCATGACCTCCACCGGGTCCCCGAGCTGGGCCTTGATCTCCCGCGCACCCAGGAGCGGGTGCTGCGGGCTCTCGAGGGGCTGCCGCTGGAAGTACGTCAGGGCTCCGCCCTGAGTTCGGTCACCGCGGTGCTGCGCGGCGGGCTACCGGGGCCGGCGGTGCTCCTGCGCGCCGACATGGACGGACTGCCGGTCATCGAGAAGGCCCCGCTGCCGTTCGCGTCCGACAACGGTGCCATGCACGCCTGCGGACACGATCTGCACACCGCCATGCTCACGGGCGCCGCACACCTGCTCGCCGCACGGCGGGAGCGGCTCCACGGCGACGTGGTCTTCATGTTCCAGCCCGGCGAGGAGGGCTGGGACGGCGCCGGAGCCATGCTGGCCGAGGGCGTTCTGGACGCGGCGGGCACGCGCCCGGTCGCCGCATACGCCCTGCACGTGGCGTCGACCATGCCGCACGGGGAGTTCAGCTCCCGGCGCGGGCCGATCCTTGCCGCCTCCGACGCGCTGAACGTCACCCTCCACGGTGCGGGCGGGCACGGCTCGGTACCTCACCGGGCCAAGGACCCCGTCCCGGCGGCCTGCGAGACGGTCACCGCCTTGCAGACCATGGTGACCCGCCGCTTCGACGTGTTCGATCCGGTGGTGATCACCGTCGGACTCCTCCGGGCCGGTACCCAGCGCAACATCATCCCCGAGACCGCCTACTTCGAGGCGACCGTGCGCACCTTCTCCGCCGAGACGCGGGCCAAGGTCACCGACACCGTGGTGGAGCTGGTGCGGGCCGTCGCGGCCGCCCACGGCCTGCGGGCCGAGATCGAGTACCTTCCCGGGTACCCGGTGACGGTGAACGACGGGGCCGAGACCGATTTCCTCATGGACACCGTCCGGGAGGCCTTCGGCGAGGAACGCTTCCGGACGATGGCCAACCCGATGACCGGGTCGGAAGACTTCTCCCGGGTACTCGACGCCGTTCCGGGATCGTTCGCGTGGCTCGGCGCCGCCCCGAAGGGGAGCGATCCCGACACCCTGCCGCTCAACCACTCTCCCTACGCTGAGTTCGACGACGCGGTGCTCCCCGACGGAGCGGCGCTCTACGCCGAACTCGCCACCCGCCGTCTCGCGGCCTGAACCCCTGCCCGAGGAAGAAACGATCAAGCACATGACCGAACCGCGCGACGTGGTCGAGCAGCAGCTCACCGCCTACAACAACCACGACATCGACGCCTTCGTCGCCACCTACGCCGAGGACGTCCTCGTTCTCCGGCGGGACGGCAGCCGGCTGGAGGGCCGTCAGGCCCTGCGCGACACCTACACCCGGCAGTTCGCCGCAGGCCGCTGCCGGGCGGAGATCGTGGGGCGGCTCACCGAGGGCGACTGGGTGGTCGACCACGAAGTCGCCCACGGCCTGTCCGACGAACCGGTCCGCGTCCTGGTGGCCTACCGGGTCCGCGAAGGCCTCATCGACCGCGTTGAGTTCCTCGGCTGAGCCGCCTGGGCGTGCGGTGACGTGCGGCGTCGCTTGACTTCCCCTGAGCCCCGCTGAGCGGCCGGGTTGGCCGAACGGACCAGGAGCCCGGTGGCGCCGCCGAAAGGAAGGCCGCTACCTGTTCGGGGACGGCGGCCCACGGTCGGCGGTCACGGCGGAGCCGGGGCGGGCCGGCTCCCTTCACCAGCTGGCAGCCAGGCCCGGACGGCTTCGTCGAGGCACCCGGCGTCCTGCCTGCGGACGGCTCCGCCCGACAGCGGCCGGAACCCTGGACAGGGGGTACCCCGGGCTATGGCCGTGGAAGGCGCCCGCAGCGTGGAGGCGCGGCAGACCTGCCCGACGGCCCGGCGACAGGGCCGCGATGAAGGAGGCAGCCGGCACGATCCGCTTCTCGAAGCGCGGTGGCGGCAGGCGTGTCAGCAGGTCACCGGGGAGGAGGGGATGGTCCGGCGGTTGCGCTTCACGCCGCGGTCGGCGAGGCGGCCAGGCCCTGCTTGACGTACCGGGTGCTCTCGTCGGCGAGGATCTCGGGCAGGCCCGTCTCGATGCCGTGCAGGGCCTGGGCGGCGACGTCGGCGGGGTCGGCCTTCTGGTCGGCGGGAATCCCTGCGGCCATGTCGGTGTCCATGTATCCGACGTGCAGCGCGGAGACGGTGATGCCGTGCGGGGCCAGTTCCTCCCGGGCCGCGCCGGTCAGTGCCCATGCCGCGTGAGCGACTTCGCCGAGTGGCTCGCCACCGAGGACCAGGACGGCATCGCCCAGCTCTGCACGATGGTCGGCGCACTCGTCCTGGCCCGCGCCACCAAGGGCTCCCCGCTCTCCGAGCAGATCCTCACCACCGCGCGCGCAGCCCTGACGACAACCAGCTGATCCGCACAGCCAGGCTGGTCGGCGCGGTGCTCGAAAACGCAGCACTCGCGGCCCAGGCGACGCGACCGAGAACCGCCCGAACGGACGGCACCAGCTCGTGACACGACGCCGACGCGGCCATGTCTCGGCGCGAAACGCCCGGCCGGCCGCCGCGCGGCGGGCGGTGGCCCCGCCTCACACCCGGCGCGCACGGTCGGATGCGGGCCACACGTAGGACAGGTCGTCCGGTTCGTCCGGGAAACGGGCCCGGTAGAAGGCCGGGTCCTTGCGGAGCAGCGCGGACCGGTGGCTGGCGTGGAACTCCGCGGCTCCCAGCCACGGAGGGAGTTCTCCCGCACCCGCCAGCTCCGCCTGGGAGCGCACGGCGGGCGCCCCGGCGCGCTCCGGCAGGCCGTCCCGGAGGCTGTCCGCGCAGGTGTCCCGGCGCCCCTCGGCGGTCCAGGCCCGGCACATCTCCAGCCCGTACCGGACGAGCGCCTCCTCGTAGCCTGCCCACATCCCTACGGCCGGATGGTGGCGCCAGCCGTACCCGGGGACGGTCAGCCCGCGAAGCACCTGGAGGGCCTCCACCCGCTGCTTGCCGAGCCGCCTCGGGTCCAGCACCGCGGCGGACTCAGCGAAGTCCGGGTAGGGCAGGAAGGTCTGCACCCCTCCATCGTGCCGGGCCCCTCCGGGGCGCGCGCGGCAGGGCGGCCGGGCAGACCGGCCGGGTCAGCGGCCCGGTTCGGGCCCGCCGAAGCGCCGGGCGGCCCGGTCGCCGGAGACAGCCGGAGACAGCCGGAGCACCTCGTCCAGGTGCAGGTCGGATCCGCACAGTCCGCTGGTGGTGACCCTGACGATGACGTCGATCGGGTCCTTGCTCACGCGATCGGGTACCTCTTCGGTCCTCATGTCCCGCTGGCCGTGCGCCGGCTGACAGCCTTGACCGTGCCCCTTGCCAGGGGTGCATTCACTCGTCGGGTCGGTCGCTCGTGGACTGCTTCCGATCGCCGCTCTCCTGCCGATCGGCCTTCCGGTCGGTCCGCTGTTCGGCGACCGGCTGTCCGGCGCGGACGGTCTTCGCCTCCCGGCCGCGGCCGTCCGACGGACCGTCCGGGGTCGCGGGGCTGTCGGGAGTCCCGGGGTGGCCGGGGTCGTCGTGGTGGTGACCGGGCACTCCGCCGGAGCCGCCCTGGGGGATGTCGTCCATGGCTCCTCCTCTTCCGGTACCGCGCGCCTGCCCGGGCGGTCCTGCGCCAAACGGGCACCGCGTCAGCCCGCCGGGCCCGGGATGCGCCGAAGCGGTGGGGGCCCCTGCGCCGAACGGGCCCCTCTACCCCGGGTTGCCGGAAGGATTCGGGCGAATATGCGTGCGACCCCGGGGCAACCGGTTGCTCGACACCGACTGCGGAGGTTCCGATGGTTCCCCTTCTTCTCGTTCTGCTGCTGGCCCTGCTGCTCTTCGGCGCCGGGTTCGCACTCAAGATTCTCTGGTGGGTGGCGATCGCCGTACTCGTGCTGTGGCTGGTGGGTTTCGTGGCCCGTGGCACGCACTCCTCGGGCCGGCGCCACCGCTGGTACCGCTGGTAGGTCACATCCGCAGATCAGGCTCGGCGGGGCGCACGCGTGAAGCGGGCGCCCCGCCGCCGTGCGTGCGGCCCCGTCAGCCGGCCGTCGTTCCCGCCGGACGGGAGCTGTCGTCCCGGCGGTCCTGAGCGGCCGGCCCTGTGTTCTGCTCGGCTGTCCGGCACGTGTAGCAGGTGTTCCAGCGCGCCTGGCGCCAGGGCTGGTCGGGGTCGGTGGGTCGGTGCGGGGCGAGGGTCATCTCGCCGGTGTCCAGGCCGCACAGGGTGAGGGGGCCGCAGACGCCCGAGGCCTCCGCCGGGGCGGCGTGTGCGCGGCGCACCGGGCCCTGCGGATCGGCCGGGGCGAAGTCCGCTTCCAGGAGCCGAATGTTGGTCGGGGTGTCCGGCTCCAGCACGGTGACGATGTCCATCTCCTCAACCTGGCCGCAGGGACGGTCCGTCGCACCCCGACGGTGGCATCCGGACCAGCCCCGTCGCCCGGCGGGGGGAGCGGAGGGTACGCGCGCCCCCGGCACCCGGGTCGGCACGTCGGGCGCGGCCGCGTCAGCCCCGGCAGCTCAGAGCAGCCTCGGGGCGGGGCGGCTCCGAGCCGGCACCGCCCCGTTTCCTGCCCCGACCGGTGGGAAGACGCGCGGCATGGACCAGTCCCAGGCACCGGTACTCGAAGCCCTCGCGGCATACAGGTGCCCATCGAGAAGGCGTCCGGCCGAACCACCGCCGAGATGCTCACCCCCCACCCGCCGGGCATCCCCGCCGCCCTCCCGGGCGAACGCCTCGACGACGACGTGACCGACTACCTGCGCAGCGGCGTCGACGCGGGGATGCTCGTCCCCGACAGCGCCGACCCCGAACTCGCCTCCCTGCGCGTCGTGGTCGAGACCTGATCCTTGCCTGAGAGATCCCCATGCCCCCCGACACAGGCCGCACTGGACACGGCGGCCAGGACGGCTCCCGCGGGCTCGACCCGGCCGGCGTCCTGGTCCGGCAGATCACCTCCGCGCTGGCCGCCGCCGGCCACAGCGTCGCGGCGGCCGAATCCCTCACCGGCGGCCGCCTCGCCGTGGCGCTGTCGGACGCGCCCGGCTCCGGCGCGACGTTCCTCGGCGGAGTCGTCGCCTACGCCACCGACCTCAAGACCGGGCTGCTGCACGTCGATGCCGCCCTGGTCGGCGAGGTCGGAGCCGTCCACCCCGAGGTGGCCGCCCAGATGGCACAGGGCGTGCGCGCCCTCACCCAGGCCACCTACGGCCTGGCCACCACCGGCGTCGCCGGCCCCGCCCCCCAGGACGGCCAACCGGTGGGCACGGTCTTCGTGGCCGTCGCCGCCCCGCACGCCACGATCGCCACCCAGCCCGAGCCGCGCTCCGGACACCGCAACGACATCCAGAACGACGCAGTCCTCGCCGCCCTGCGGCTCCTCCACGACCTGCTGCGACCCGACTGATCAGCACGGACACAGTTCGGGAGTACGGCCCTGGCGCAGTCGGGGAAGAGTCTGGTCTCCTCGTCCCGGACGTGGGCGGCGGCCTCGTCCATGAGCTACTGAAGGAGCGTGCTCATCCGCGGATGGCCGTTGTGCGCCCTCTCCAGCTGCTTGAGGAGCTTCTCATCTCGGGAGCGGTCCTCGCTCCGCGTCGGCGAGGGCTGTCTTCCCCCTGGGCCAGGGGGGACGGGCCGCTCACCCTCTGCCCGTGGAGCGCTTCCCGCCGTGCCCGGACCGTGCTCGGACCGGCGGGCGTGTCTCACCCGAGTGGAGGCGCGTCAGCCAGCGAGAAGCCCGCGGCGGGCGGCCACGCGGGCCGGGAGAGGATCGTCGTCAAGGGAATGCACAGGTACAGGGCCTCCCACAGACGTCGGCAGGCCCGACCGAGCGCCTTGCCCGCCAGCGCTGATTCCACACGCCGCAGATACGCGACCGCATCCTCCACCGTCGCCGCCTCCACGACACGCCGCGCCCTGCCGGACCGGTCGCGCAGCGCGTTCTCGACAGCCACGGCCAGCTGCTGGCGGTCCGGCGTCTGCGACGGCCGGCCGACTGCGGACCGCAGACGACGCGCCACCTCCGCGGCCGCATCGCCGGACCGCCGATCGAAGAGTGGCACCCCGTGGTCGAGGACGGCCGCCGCCAGGACCAGGAGGCCTTCGTCGACCCGTAGGGCCGCTCGCCGCCGCCCCTTCCCGGGCTCTCCGCCGTCTGGGCGGCCGGGGGAATCGGTTCGCTGTGCCGTTGCGTACTCCATAACCGCAGGCTGCTGCCGAGTCACACGCCGTGGCCAGCCCAGCGCACCCGTCCAGGTGAGCCGCGCCCCGGACGTCGAAGGGGCCGCGGCGCCGTCTCGCCCGAGCAGGCCTCCTTGCCCACCCGAGGCGCCGCGCGGCACCCCTACCGCCCGCGAGGTCACGGTGGCCCTGGCGCGTCTCCCCACCGGCGCACTCGACCACGGGACACGCGGCGCCCGCTACGCCCTGTCTGGGACGCTCGGCCTGGAATTCCCGTGCCCCGATCACCGCCGCCGCCCGCCACCGGCACGGGCTGCTCGTCTGGTCCGTCTGACCATCTCCCGGGCGGGCCTCCCGGCTACCGTCCGGCCGTCTTCGGTGCCTCCAACTCGGTGTGGTGGACGGTGAAGCCACCCCGCAGGACCGGGGCGAACGGCGCCGGCGCCATACAGGTGCCGACCACCGGCTGGTACGGCTTCCCGTCGGCCCCCATGTCCATGTTCGCCACGCCCCAGGAGAACCCGAGCCGGCCGTCGCCGTGCCCGGTGCCCTGGTAGACGCTCAGGCCTATCCGCTCGCCGGTGTTGCCCACGTCCGACCTGGTGACGACAGCCGTCAGCGTGGCGACCGGGCCGCCGGTGCTCAGGCAGTCCACCTCCGCCTCGGCGCTGTAGACCTCCCCGGTGGCGGCCTTCCGGTGGGAGTAGCGGATGGTGCCCCGGGCGTCGGTGGGCAGCCCCTCGGACGCCTGGGTACCCGGCAAGGGACGGGTGTACGGCTCCGCCCAGGCGTCGAGGGTGAACCGGATCTCGTCGTCCGGAGTGATCGCGTACCAGATACGGGCCGTACCACTGACGCTCGCAGGACGACCGGGCCGCCCGTCCTGCGGCACGGACGGGCCCGCAGCGGGGCCGGCGGTGCCGGTGGCCGACGCCGGAGCGATCCCCGCGACCCCGGCAAGGGCCAGCCCGGCAGCAGCGGCACCCCGGACGACAGGGGCGCTGACGCGGGCACGGCTACGAATACGGAACATGATGGGCTTCCCTCCTCCAGGCGGCCCCGTCGGCCGCCGTCCTGATGCCCCTAACCCTCGCCTCCCCACCCCCTCCCGCACATGTGCCGATCGGCATGAACGGGGCCGCCCTCCCGGGGTGTTGCACCCTGCCGATCGGCACGGCGCAACGCCCCGGGAGAGGCCCCGGCGACCTCAGCCCCCCGATGCCCGGTCACGCCCCCGCCCGCTCAACGGCCCCGCAGGGATTCCTCCGGCGGCTCGTCGCAGTCGAAGCCGTGGACGCCGTGCGGCGCCGTGCGGCGCCGACCAGCCGCCCCTCCGGTGGCGAGCGCACCGGAGGGGTCCGCGTTCGGCTGTACGCGCCGGAAAGCGCGGGCACGAGGCTTCTCCGGCTCATTCGATTTCGGGGGACGGAATTCCGTGTACGCCGCCCGGCGCCTTGGATTGCAAGGCGGGCGTGGTACGTCACGTTTACGGCGCTGCCGGAGGAGCCAGGGTGCCCCCGGTGGCGGGACACATTCTCCCGGGGAGACACCGGTACCGACGGGGGTGCGGATGCTTTTTCAACTATCCTTCCGTAGAGGGGCATTGGTGATCCGGTCAGCTCGGGTCCGGCGGGCCCCGAGGAAAGCTGTCGCACAACCGGAGGCGAAGAAATCCACCACGGGAGGCCGTGGCCTGCTAGAGTGGCTCTTAGTTGCAGTAGTGGTTCCCATGAACTTTGTGTGCGCCTGCTGATGTATCGCAGGCGCATTTTTGTTTCCCGGCTCTTCCCCGGGTGGGTCATCATCGCGGCATCTCGGAGCACGCACGGTGCGTGCTTCGGACAGCCCCTTGAAGGAGATTTCTTTATGGCTAATGGCACTGTGAAGTGGTTCAACGCGGAAAAGGGCTTCGGCTTCATCGAGCAGGAGGGTGGCGGCCCCGACGTCTTCGCCCACTACTCGAACATCAACGCCAACGGCTTCCGCGAGCTGCTCGAGGGCCAGAAGGTCGAGTTCGACGTCACGCAGGGCCAGAAGGGCCCGCAGGCCGAGAACATTCGTCCGCTGTAGTTTCTGCCACGGCACCCGCCTGGTAGCGAGGGGCCCGCACCGCGTACTTGATGCCCGGTGCGGGCCCCTCGGCATTGCGCCACACGCGCATCCCCGGCCGTTCAGGCCCCTGGCTCCGCCACCGGCGGCCATCCCCACGCGAGACGCCCAGCGCCGCGTCCGGATCGGCGCCCTGCCGTGACAGCTCACGGTTCGAGGTTCTTCGCTCCCGCCCCTTCGCGGTGAGCGCCGACCGTAGGTGACGTGCCGCACGGTTCCACCGTCCACGCTCCGCCCGTCACACTTTCGGCCCGTTCCCTTGCGGTCTCCGCCGGCGCCTCCGCGCCACGGAGCCTTCCTCGTGACGTGCCGCCCTGAGGAAGGTCCCACATGAACCGCTCCAGTCGCTCGTCGTACCAGGACGCCAACTCCCGCTCCTCCACGGGCTCCCGCTCCGGCGGCAGCTCCTTCTACGGCGACCGGCCCGCCGGCGGCCGGTACTCCTCCGGCAGCCGGGGCTCCCGTCAGGGCTCGTCCCCGCAGGGCGAGTTCGCGATGCCGGTCAGCACCACCCCGGCGCTGCCGGCCGTCGAAGCGTTCGACGAGCTGGACATGCCGAAGGCGCTGCTGTCGGTGCTCACCCGCCAGGGCGTCACCGCGCCCTTCCCGATCCAGGCCGCGACGCTCCCGAACTCGCTGGCCGGCCGCGACGTCCTCGGACGAGGCCGCACCGGCTCCGGCAAGACCATCGCCTTCGGCCTCGCCGTCCTGGCCCGCACCGCCGGACGCAAGGCCGAGCCGCGCCGCCCGCTGGCCCTGGTCCTGGTCCCCACCCGCGAACTCGCCCAGCAGGTCACCGATGCCCTCACCCCCTACGCCCACGCGGTGCGCCTGCGGATGGCGACCGTGGTCGGCGGGATGTCGATCGGCCGCCAGGCCCAGACACTGAACCGCGGCGCCGAGGTCGTGGTAGCCACACCCGGGCGGCTCAAGGACCTGATCCAGCGCGGCGACTGCCAGCTCGACGGCGTCGGCATCACGGTGCTCGACGAGGCCGACCAGATGGCCGACATGGGCTTCCTGCCGCAGGTCACCGAGCTCCTTGAGCAGGTCGCCGAGGGCTGCCAGACGATGCTCTTCTCCGCCACCCTGGACCGCAACGTCGACCGGCTGGTGCGGCGCTTCCTCAAGGACCCGGTCACCCACTCGGTGGACCCGTCCGCCGGAGCGGTCAGCACCATGGAGCACCACGTGCTGCACGTCCAGAGCTTCGACAAGAACGCCACGATCGCCCACATCGCGTCGCGCGACGGCGGGGTGATCATGTTCATCGACACCAAGCACGGCGCGGACCGCCTGGTCGACGAGCTGCTCGCCAACGGCGTGAAGGCCGCGGCCCTGCACGGCGGCAAGTCCCAGCCCCAGCGCACCCGCACCCTGGAGCAGTTCCGCACCGGCCAGGTCACCGCGCTGATCGCGACCAACGTGGCCGCCCGGGGCATCCACGTCGACGGCCTGGACCTGGTCGTCAACCTGGACCCGCCGAACGACCACAAGGACTACCTCCACCGGGGCGGGCGCACCGCCCGCGCCGGCGAGTCAGGCACCGTCGTCACGCTGGTGCTGCCCAACCAGCGCCGCGAGATGACCCGGATGATGACCACCGCCGCCATCACCCCCGTCACCACCCGGGTCACCGCCGGCGACGAGGAACTGTCCCGCATCACCGGCGCTCGCGTGCCCACCGGCATCCCCACCGTGATCGCCGACCCCGTCGCCGACCGGCCCCGCCGCAGCGCGTCCACCAGCCGTGGCCGCCGTGGCCGCCCCGCAAGCGGCTCCGGCGACACCCGGTCTGCCGCCGGCCGCGACAACCGGGGCACCTCCGGCCGCCGCCGCGCGCCCGGGCGCGTGGCCCTCGCCGCGTAGCACCCGCCGGGCCCGGTGCTCACAGCGCACCGGGCCCGCGCGGTTCGCCGCCTCGGCAATACCGGCTCCCCGCGACGCCCCGCACGCGCGGGCCGCCGGCAGCACCCCGCCCCGGCGGACCCGCCGGGCGAAAGACGGCGAGGACGGCCGCTGCGCCGGTCAGGACCGGCCTCGGGCACCGATGTACGGCAGAGGTCGCCTGCTCCCTGCGGCCGGAGGCGACGGCCTGGGACGCCCACGAGTGCGCGACGAAGTCCCACCGGGGCTCCGCGGCCTCCGGGCCGCCCGTGGCACCCAGGCCACCGGCCACCGGCCACCGGCCACCGGCCACCGGCGAGCTTCTCCCCGCGGGGCGCTGCTCCGCGGGGGTGCGACCTCACGCGAACCCGGGCATGCCCTCCTGGGTACAGGCCGCCGCAGGGGCCGGGCCCACGAGCAGGACCTGGTCCACGCCGGTACGGCGCAGCAGAGCCGCGACGGGTGCGGTCGGACGCAGCAGGTGAAGCTCCGACCCCGCTTCGCGGGCGCGCAGGTGGGCGCGGATGAGGGCATTGAGGCCGCCGGAGTCGCAGAACGCGACCCGGGACATGTCGACCACCAGCTTCCCGGGAACGGCCGGCGTGTCGAGGACGCTCTCCACGGCGGCGCTCAGCAGTGGACCGGTGGTCTGGTCGAGGTCGCCCGCCGCGTCGAGCACCACGTCGCCCGCGCCCGGCCTCAGGGAGACATCGAGGGCAGGAGGTCGACTCTCCTCGGAGACGGTCACCGTTCACTCCTTGCGACCCCGATCTCGGCGGCCCGGGGTGCGCCCGCGAAGCGGGAATCTGACCTCACGGCCCGCGTGCGGGGGCGCACCACACCGTAGTGGCCGGGGGCCCGGCGGACCACCCGCGTGGGCGAACCGCCTACAGGCGGGTCCCGGGCAGAGCCGGCCGGGAGGCAGGCGCGGTCCGGTCGGCGGAAGTCGGCCGGCCATCGCCGCCGGGCAGGCGTCCTGACCCTGGCGCGACGGTAGTGGATGAGCGCGTCAGAGCATGGGCCCCGGGGATGACGACGAAGCCGTCGTACCGGGTGGTCGCGGACAGCTCCGCGCGCTGGTGAGGCGGGGTCTCCGGCCAGTCGGCCCAGGAGAGGACGCTCCGCGATCCAGGATCGGCGGCCGGCGGCGTCGCTCTCCGACGGGCGGCCGGGCGGCCTGCGGTGAGCGCTTGTCGCCCACCGCGGGCCGGTCTCGTCGGCCGGGCGGGGCAGACGGTCAGGTATCGGCGTCGGGGGCCTGGCCCTGCTGGGAGCGGCGGAGCTCGTCGTTGATGCGCAGGGCTTCTTCGAGCTGGTCTTCGAGGATGACGATGCGGCAGGCTGCGTCGATGGCGGTGCCCTGGTCGACGAGGTCACGCGCGCGCATCGCGATGCGCAGCTGGTAGCGGGAGTAGCGCCGGTGGCCGCCTTCGGAGCGCAGGGGGGTGATGAGGCCCTGGTCGCCGAGGGAGCGTAGGAAGCCGGGTGTGGTACCGGTCATCTCGGCGGCGCGGCCCATCGTGTAGGCGGGGTAGTCGTCGTCGTCGAGACGGTCGGGGGTGTCGGGGGTATGCGGTCGGATGGTTGCCGTGGTCACTGCACCTCTTCTTGTTGTGTCCGGGGACGCACTGAGGGGCCCCGGGGCCGTTGCGGCTCCCGGGGCCCCGAAGGGTTTTACACCATCTTCCGGCCCTATGACCGGGTTCCTTGAGTCCGCCTCGCCCCGGGTGAGGGGGCGTGCGGGGATCGCGTATGCGTGACCGGAAACCACCGTCCTTGCCTCGGGGTCCTCGGATTCCGCCCGGTGCATTGCCTCACGGGCCGGGCGATCCTGATGGCGCTACGTCCCTCCGTTCATCCTCTGCACTACCCGGGTTCTGTCCCTGCGAACTGCGGTTACTGCCGTACTGCCAACTGCTGCTGCGGCGGTCGTGATGGTCCGCCCGGTCCGGCAGCCAGCCCCGTCGCCCGTCGTGCTCACCTGCTCGGCTTGGAACCCCACTGCCCGGACCTCCCAGCACGCGCGCCCGCAGTCCTGGCGCCTTTACTGGGATACCGCGTCCTACGACTGCTGGTACTGCCCGACTCAACTTCACCTTCGGGTCATGCACTTGCTGGGCCATGCACGTGATGAACTGCGGTAACGCCGGGTGGCGGCCCCTGATACCCGCGGGCCGCCCGGAGCGGCCACCGGTCCTGTCGCCTTACTGCACATCCCTGGCTTCAGGACCCTGCAACCGCGCGGACCTGCGAACTTGCGCACTGCTGCCCGCCAGTTCGTGTCTGGCGGGTACTGCTTGACCGCGTCTACGAGAGAAACAGTAACCACGCCACCTGGCAATGTCTACTTCAGCGGGCATAGATTTTCCGGTGCGTACCGAGGAGGCAGTCTTCTCCCTGCGCGAGGGACGGGCTCGGCTGCTCGCACCCGGAGCCCACACCGGCCGGGGTCGGTGGCGGTGATGAGGCTGGTCGATTTTGGCCAACGCTGCTGTTCACCTCACTTCGTCCGGCTTTGAACGGAGTGGGGAGTCTGGGGAGCGACGAGCGCCCGT